>JBILLC010000316.1:0-3741 GCA_044376275.1 Chthoniobacteraceae bacterium
GGATGTGAGGAACGAGGAGGCTCGAAGCCATGAAATATCCTGAAAACTGCTCCGGATTCTGAGGGGTAACGGACTGCCAGAAAAGGTTCGTGAGTTGACAAGATGGCTGCGTTGCAGTGAGTCTTCGGCAATTCTCCACCCTATGTTCTCGCTACAGAAGCTTTTCGGCAAATCCGACGTTTTCTTTCCACTGCTCCAACAGAGCGCAATGGAAGCTCAGCATAGCGTAAAAGCTTTGAGTGAGCTGTTCTCTCAAGCCAGCGGGGAGACCAGCATTGCTGAGTTCAGCGCGTCCCGCCGCAAGGACAAGAAAATCACGGAGCAAATCAACGAAGCACTTTGCACAAGTTTCGTTACCGAGCTGGAACGCGAAGACATCGAGGCTTTGAGCGTTGCTTTGTATAAAATCCCCAAGACAGTCGAAAAGATTGCCGAACGCTTCATGATCTACCGGGAAAAAATCGGTGGATGCGATTTTTCAAAACAGCTCGGGATGATGGAGTCCAGCGCTAACATCGTTGTGGAGATGGTAAACGAGCTTTGCACGAAAATGCATCTCGACCGAATGAAGCAGCAAAATGCTCAAATGCAAGCTGTTGAAGGAGCGGCAGATCAGCTCATGCTGGAGCTTCTCAGAAGTCTTTATTCGGATCCGTCGGATCCGGTCCGCTTAATCATGATGCGCGACATTTATGATTTGATGGAGAAGGTGATCGACCGCTGCAGGGACGCTGGACATGTGTTGTCCACCATTGTGCTGAAGTATTCCTGATTGCGTCCCTCATGAGCGCCGCCCTCGTTTTTGTTCTGGTAGTATTGCTGGTTGTTTTGGCTTTTGAATACATCAATGGCTTTCACGACACGGCGAACGCCATTGCAACTGTTGTTTCCACCAAAGTGCTGACGCCACGTCAGGCTTTGATCCTTGCATCCTTGATGAACTTGGTGGGCTCTTTCATGGGTCAGAGTGTCGCAAAGACAATCCAAGGAGGTATTCTGGACGATAAGGTGGTTCAGGTGACTACACTCGTCATTCTCTGCGCAATGCTCGGAGCCATCGCGTGGAATTTAATCACGTGGTGGTTTGGAATGCCTTCCAGCTCGAGTCATGCGCTGATTGGCGGCTTGATCGGCGCCGGATTGGCAAAAGCGGAACTGAATTTCGGTATTCTCATTTGGTCAAGAGACAAGGGTGATGCGAAACACACCATGGAGGGGATCTATCATAAAGTGCTTGTTCCGATGATCGGATCGCCCATTTTGGGTTTGAGTGTCGGCTTTGTCTTGATGGGGATTTTGTTTTTGGCGGTCAGGAGCTGGCGTCCTCATCTGGTGAACAAGGTGTTTGGCGTCCTGCAGATTTTTAGCGCAGGGTACATGGGCTTGGGACATGGAAAGGCGGATGCTCAGAAGACGATGGGCATCATCATGCTGACTCTTGTCGGCGCGAGTTCCAGCGGCGATCTGGATACGTTGCCGCCGTGGCTGGATTTTTTAAGGGTTTCAACAGTGAAAAACGCGCCGATTCCTTTTTGGATTACCCTGCTGTGCGCCACGACCATGGCGGCGGGCACCTACGCAGGCGGGTGGCGCATCATCAAGACCTTGGGACACAAAATGGTTCGCATGAAGCCCATCCACGGCTTCGCAGCTGAAACGACTGCTGCAACGATTCTTTACGTGACCGGTGAATTGGGTATGCCCGTGAGTACGACTCACACGATTACTACGAGCATTATGGGGGTAGGTGCCGCGAAGCGTTGGAGCAGCATCAAATGGGTGGTTGTAGAGCGTATCGTGTGGGCGTGGATTTTCACGATACCAGCGTCTGGGTTCATGGCGTACTTGTTTTACAAGCTGATCGGTTGAGCATCCTCCGCAGCCGTGCGCTTCTGAGACGAAATTGCGAGCGATTCCAGCGACGAGAACGTCCACGAGGCTCGCTTTTTGGCGGGTTCTTTGGCGGGTTCAAATCGCCCCGCGTATGTCATTCAAAAGAGCGTCGACTTCCTCTGGTTGCGTGCTCCATGAACACATGAATCTTGCACCGTCTCCAATAAATAAATAGTACCGCCAGCCTGCGTCCCTAAGCACTTCGTGGGCTTTCTCCGGAAGTCTCGCAAAAACCGCGTTGGCCTCGGTTGGATAAAGAAGGCTTACTCCTTGGATGCTCTCCAATCCGGCCCGTAATCGGCGTGCCATCTGGTTTGCGTGCGCGGCGATTTTCAGCCACCTTGCGTCACGCAAAAGAATAGGCCAAGGCGCTGTCAGAAAGCGCATTTTCGATGCGAGCTGCCCCGCTTGCTTGCATCGGTAAGCAAATTCTTCGCCGAGTTCTCGTGAAAAAAACACGACCGCCTCAGACGCCATTGATCCGAGTTTTGTCCCGCCAAAAGACAAGACGTCCACCCCAGCCCGCCACGTTAGATCCGCTGCCGAGACTCCAAGTGCTGCAACTGCATTTGCAAATCGAGCCCCGTCCATATGCACTCGCAGTCCGTATTTGTGCGCGACCTGTGAGACGGCTTCGACTTCATCTGGCCGATAGATTGTTCCAAGCTCGGTCGGGCAGCTAAAAGTGACTGCACGTGGTTTTGGATAGTGAATGTCTCGCCTTCGGTTAACCGCATCCTCGATCGCAGCTGGATCAATTTTTCCAAACCGACCGGACGTTGTTAATAGTTTGGTGCCGTTCGAGAAAAATTCCGGCGCACCACACTCGTCGGTTTCGACATGCGAAAGCTCATGGGTGATCACGCTGTGGTAGGACTGGCAGAGCGAGGCCAGCGCTAGAGAGTTTGCTGCGGTACCGGTGAAAACAAAATAGACATCGCAATTGCATTCAAAGAGGTCCCGGAAGGCATCGGCAGCTTGCGCCGTAAATTTATCCTCCCCGTAGGACGCGCACCTGTCTTGATTCGCTTCCAGAAAAGCCTGCAACACTTCGGGATGCATTCCTGAAGTGTTGTCGCTTGCGAACGCGTAATTTGGCGCCTTTGACACTTTCTAAGCCTTCTTTGGAGCGGCTGCATTCACAAGACTGAACAGGGCTGAACCATCGATTTCTTTAGGCCAGATGGATTCCGCTGATGCGCCGCGCGGCAATGATATCAAGCATCGTCAACCCACCGGCGCTGTGAGTGATCAGCGACAACCGCACCGACTTGAAATCCACCTCGATCCGAGGATGGTGATCCATTTCTTCTGAGAGCTCTGCCACCTTGTTCACAAAAGCGATGGCGTGCTGAAAAGTTGGAAATTTAAACGTGCTTTCGATCCTGTTTTCGAACCGCGTCCAGGCTGGCAGTTCGGCGAGTTCTTTGATGAGTTGGGTTTCTGTAACAAGAGTGCGCACGGATGTTGTTTTATCTGGCTCCTCATCCGTTTGAAAGCCTTCGGAACGGGCCCGGTGTGATTGACGGCTCCAGAGTGTACCGGATGGCTTGCTGCGAGCATCACTACTCTCTTCATTGCCCGGCGCAGGCCCCCGAGCCGGGGTTGAGATGGCGGGGAATCGGGCTCCACCATGCCCTTGAGCCATGGGAGTGGCTGCCGCGTTGCACACACTCTGAAAAGAGCGCAGAGTGCGCTGGTGTTCCCGCAATCCAGTAGCGTCAATTCTTTGAAAGGCCCAGTCGGCGTGCCATGGAAAGATGGTGGGAATTTTTGTGGAGATGACGCGGTACTGGACTGCTTCCTTGATCATGTCCGGAGCCTCGGGCTGATCATGTACCCGGCGCA
>JBILLC010000317.1:0-3734 GCA_044376275.1 Chthoniobacteraceae bacterium
GACTTTGCCGTACCCTCCCGCTTCGGCTTGGTTTACAAGGACCGCGACAACACTGAGAAGACGCCGCTTTGCATCCACCGTGCTCCGCTCGGCACGCACGAGAGGTTCATCGGTTTTTTAATCGAACACTACGCCGGCAACTTCCCGCTTTGGCTCGCACCGGAGCAGGTGCGGATTCTTCCAATAGGCGCGGAAGACGAACTGGTGGGCGCAGCGCGCGCGCTTGAGAACGAGTTGCGCGGGCTGGGAATCCGGGTCACAAGCGATGTGAGCACGGACAAAATCAACGGCAAAGTGCTGCGGGCTGAGGAGAGCAAAGTCCACACAATGCTTGTGATTGGAAAGCGCGATTTGGAGGCGGGCTGCGTGAGCGTCCGGTTGCACGGCAAAGGCAACCTGGGTGCAAAGCCGAGAGCCGAGGTGGTTGCGGATCTGGCTGCATCCGTGCGCGAACGCCGGCAGAATTAGACGACAGTTTGCTTTTCCATCCGCTGGTTGGGATACCGTTGGGATGCCAAGCGGCGCCGCACGATACCGAGATCCGGCGGCGCCTAGTTTTGATTGAGCAGCTTTCGCATGGCACCCATCAGAACGGACTCCACATCGGGCGCGACGCTTGAAGAGTTGAGACCGATTTCGTAACCGCCCTCCGGATAGGCTGCGGCGGTGCCAATGTATCCTGGGCCATACTGTCCGTACGCGGCCATCATCACGTGCAGATCGGGGCGCATTGCTTTTGCGGCCAATTGATATTCAACGAAGAGCTCACCGGGCAGATGCAGCATGCGCGTGTCACCGATCTTCAGGCAAGTGACGTCAATTTGGTTGCCCTGTTTTGTCCAGCGCAGCCACGCGAGCTGGTCTACGTACGAGATATAACCCGTGGCCGCGGTGCTCTTGATTTTCGAAACCAAAGATTCCTCTTCTAAATGAGACGCGAGCGGCAGGCTCACACGTTCCCGCGACCACCCGACGTCGTCGGCGGATAGTTGCGATTTTTTTGCCTTCTCAAACGCTTCGCGCATGCCCGCGGCGAGGCGCGTTGCGAGCTGAATACGATTGGGCTGCGAACCGTCATTGTATTTACCGGCCGCAACGTTTCCTCCTGCACCGTTGAAATGCACATGGAGCGCGGCATTGACGTCCTGCCCTCGGATGAACCGTGCGATTCCGGGGAAATCAGGGCTGGGAATCCCGAGCCGGTAGTAGCTCTGTGGATGACAGGCATAGGAACTGAACACCGCCACGGGCGTGTCATTGTTCCAAAAACTCAGCACCGAAACTACGGGGTCAATGACACCTTCGGGCAGTGCGCGCAACTCTTCGATTTTGCAAGCGCTGCTACGCATGCGTCCGACGGTGCCGTTCGGCAGCCGCTCCACGCGCCTGTTGGAGGCCACTTCTTTCACCTCTGCTTCACCGTAGGAAACATGTGTGATGGGCCGGGCGGTCGGCAGGCCCGCGCGGATCGCGTCCGCTGCGCGTGCGATGACGGCTCGAGGAAAGTCCCCCTCGAAACGGCTGTATCCCTGCACCTCTAGTTCTTTGATGATTTTTTCGGCGGTGAAATCACAGCCCGGTGCATCGTGCTGGTGTAGGGCGTGAACAGCGACTCGAGTGGGGTCGGTTCCAGCTGCTTTTGCGAGTTCGTCGCGGAAATAATCGTGGCCGCCGTTTGCGATTCCAATCCAATCAACCGCGCATAAAACGATGGGCTTTTCAGCGCCTAGTATCACGATACCCCTGCAGCGCAATCCAAGTTCGTCCAGTCGTTTGACCGGATCGTATGCCATGGAGAATCCGAGCGGCGGGGTCGCGTCGACATCAAATGGGACGATACTGACGCCGGCCTTTGCGATTGGTGCTAAAAAGATAAAAAACGTCAGCGCAACTGAGACGAGAGTTTTCGTCATACGGTAGGGGGTGGGAGGATGGAGGTCCGAAGGCTTTGAGTGCCGTGATAGAGCCTCGCTGAGAACTTGGGGCGCGGCAATCTTTCAAAAGCTGAAAACTGAGGTTTGCGCGGCTTATCCGGATCCCGCGCTTCGAGCACGCGCATGTGCAGCTGTGCTTGGGCCCCATACAACCAAAGACATTGCCCTGACGGCATGAATTTCTTACCTTTTACTGATGCGTCCATCCCCCAACTGGCTTTGTGCATTTCTGTTTTCCCTTAGCCTTCATGCAGAAGATTTAGGTGAGCTCGTTTTTTCCGATGACTTTGATCGGAACGAGTCTCAGGAGAGCAAAGATGACCCGGGCAACGGCTGGGGCACAAACAGCGCATCCCGCGCGAAGGGGACCAAACAAGTTGATCTTGTGGATGGCGCGATGCGGATTTTTATCCACAAGGAGGCGGATCATGCCGTCTCCGTGACTCATGCGTTTGAGTTTACAGATGGCTCGGTGAAAATGCGCTTCAAGCTCGAGGACGCCAAGGACACGTTGGGATTGAATTTTGCCGACATGGAGCTGAAGACGGTGCATGCCGGACATCTATGCATGGCCATTTTCAGTGCAAAAGATGTGCTGCTGAGGGACCTCAAGACGGGCGTGATGGAGCTCTCGACATATGACCAGAAAAAAGCAGGAACCCTCTCCAAGGAGGCGGCCGCGGCCCTGAAGCTTAAGGAGAAATCTTTTGCAACGCCGATTGCGCCCGAATCATGGCACACTCTGGTTGTGAGCATTCATGGGGATACCATGACTGCGTCTGTCGATGGCCAGCAAGTCGGATCATTCGCATCTGCAGGGGTTGCGCATTCGAGAAAGAAAATGCTGCGTTTATCAGTCCCAAAAAACGCCGTGGTGGACGACGTTGAATTTTATCGACTCAAGTAGGGGCCTTTGTTTTCAGGCCACTATTTGGGGTCTGGGTTGAGCGATCCTTCCGAGCATTGCATTAAAATAAAAAAGGGAGCTTGGCTTTGATGAATGCGCCGTCGGTTTGAATTCGGCGTCAGCGTGCGACATTGACCGACGCGACGCCGAGGCGGCGGCGGATAGTCGTTTTTCGCGCTGGATGAAGAATTAGAGTCGAGTGTGTTGAAAAAACGGATATCAAAATCCGAATGCATCCACCCCGCCCATTTTACCTTCTTATAGTGTTGATCGGATTGTTGCGGTCTTCGCTGAGCGCTGCAAAAGATACGCAGCCGATGGTGGTGGCCCATTACATGCCGTGGTACGCCAGCAAGGATGTCAGCGGCTCGTGGGGATGGCATTGGACGATGAATCACTTTGACCCGGACCATGTGCTTTGGGACGGAAACAGACAGGTCGCGTCTCATGACCAACCGCTGATTGGACCTTATGATTCCGGCGATGAACATACCCTCGAGTGCCAGGTGTTGTTGATGAAGTTTTCCGGTCTGCAAGGCGTGGTTATCGACTGGTACGGAATCGGGGATCATTTTGATCACGCTGCGAATCATCTGCACACCGTGAAGCTTGTACCGTGGTTGAAGCGGGCCGGCTTGCGTTACGCCGTGTGTTACGAGGATCAGGCGCTGTCAAAAAACAGCGCCTCCCCTACAAGCGGTGCGTCTGTTGCCTTGGAACAGGCGGAAAAAGACTTGCTCTGGGCGCAGGAGCAATGGTTCACGGATCCGTCCTACATCACATACGAGCAACGCCCGCTGTTGCTTTTGTTCGGACCACAATTGCTAAAGCAGGAACAGTGGACGGCGCTTGAGAAGCGTCTCTCTGTGCGACCGTTTACGTTTGCTCTTCCG
>JBILLC010000318.1:0-3721 GCA_044376275.1 Chthoniobacteraceae bacterium
CAGACTGGTGTGCCCGGGCGGGCTGAAACGGCTTCTTTGTCAGAATCCCATTTTGAGGAATCAAAGCCCTCCTCTCTCCAGCTCGCGTCAGGCTCTGTGAAAGTGTGTTTCACACCCTGCTCAATTCCTGACTCCTCAGAAGGAGGTCTGTCTTTGGTGTTCCTCGCATTCGGACCGGAGTTTTGCGGGAAGTCCGCCTTGTCTTTGTCATGGTCCTCTAAAAGTTCCTTGAGGCGCCGACTCTCTGATTCAATTCGTTCGAGCGCTTCGAACTGTGCCCGTGCGAGTTTACTCCGCAGCTCCGGCTGATCCTTTGGAAGCCAGTGGGCCATCTGCTGGCGCGTGGCGGAGTAATCTTTCAAGCCGTGAAAAAACGCCATGAAGCTGTAGTAGTCGCGCTGGGTGATCGGGTCTTTTTTATGATCATGGCAACGTGCGCAGCCCATGGTCATTCCCATGAATACTTCCGAAGTGACCTGCACCGTGTCGGCGAGAGAATCGTATTTGGCCAGAAGCCGGTCAGCCGGTTCGTCGTCGTACTGGCCTAGACGCAGAAACCCGGTGGCGGTCAGGCTTGCTTGTGTCGGTGAGTCGAGCTCGTCGCCCGCGAGTTGTTCCGTGATGAACCTGTCGTAAGGCAAATCGCTGTTGAATGCATCAATGAGGTAGTCGCGGTAGCGCCAGATGTTAGGTTTGGCGCTGTCGCGCTCGAACCCCTCGGTTTCTGCATATCGGACCAGATCCATCCAGTGGCGAGCCCATTTTTCTCCGTACTGCGGCTTTGCAAGCAGCTCATCAATGAGTCGAGGCCAAGCGTCGGGAGACTGGTCGTTGACGAACTTCGCGACTTCGGAAGGCGAGGGGGGCAGTCCGATCAGGTCGTAGTAGGCGCGGCGTACCAGCTGCTCTTTGGAAGCGGGCCCGTTGGGTTGGATTGCTGCGGACTCAAGTCTTGTCGCGAGGAAAGCATCCACCGGATTTTTGCTCCATTCCACGCTCTTCACCGCAGGCGCTGGGAGGTGTTTTACAGGCTGGTATGCCCACCAGCTTTGCGGTGCAGCTACGGATTTTTCCGCGGAATGCGCATCCGTGGCTTTTGCGGATTTAGCGCTGGATTTTTCCAGCGCCGGATCATACGGCGCCCCCATGGCGAGCCATTTTTGGAGGATCGCCAATTCTTCAGGAGGCCGTTTGCCTGAAGGCGGCATTTCGTGCTCCTTGTCTTTATAACTCATCATTTCGAGCAGAAGGCTCTTTTCCGGAGCATTTGCGTCGATAGCCGAGCCGGTTTCCCCGCCTTTGATAAGGGAGATTTGCGAGGTGAGTTCCAGCCCGCCTTTGATTTTCTCGCCCCCATGGCACTTGATGCAGTTCGCTTTGAGTATCGGATACACCTGGTCGCGGAAAAAGGACTGCGCCTCCGAGGGAATGGGTTGCGCTGCGGCAGCCTGCTGCGCCGCGACAAGCTGAAACCCCGTGAGCAGCATCAAGCGAAAGGCCGCCATGGCAGGGAAAGGCGTCATGTTACGAGTGGACTTCATGTGGAGGTTAGTGGGGGAAATAACCTAGTTTAGCCGATATTTGTGCGGCGGCCTCTTTGACCTGTTTGCCGATCCTGGGGAAGTCCCGGACTGGTAGCCTTGAGGACGGGCCCGTGACCCAAATTGCCGCGACTGGATGTCCCTGACTATTGAGGATGGCGGCACCAATGCAGTGCGCTCCCTCACGTTCCTCCCCCGCATCCACTCCATACCCGGCTTTTCGGGTTTTATGAAGTTCCTGACGGTAGTCGGAAGCGTTTTGGATCGTGTGTTCGTTGAAACGAGTGAATGGCATCTGGGCCATGATGGCGTCCGCCTCCGCAGCCGGAAGTGCTGCGAGGATGGCTTTGCCGGGCGCAGCGGTATGGAGCGCGAATCGCACCCCCACATCGACCACAAACCGGAACGGGTGTTTGCCGGAAATCTGTTCGATCACGATGCCCTCAGATCCCGAGAGGGTGCCGAGCAGCACTGTTTCCATCGTCTCCTCGCGAAGGGTCCGCATGGCCTCCAGGGAGCATTCTGTGACGCTGCGCTCACCGCTCGAGTTGCGGCAGCTCAGGCGTAGCAGTTTCTGGGTCAACCGGAGGCGTTTGTTGGACTCGTCGCGCTCGAGGTAGCCCCGCTCCTCCAGAGTGCGACTGATCCGAAACACGCTGTTGCCCGGAATTTCAAGAGTGGAGGCCACTTCCCTCTGAGTCATGCCATCGGGCGCGCCGCTCAGCAGCTCCAGGATGCTCAACGCGCGGTCCAGATTTGGGACACTGTAACGGGATTCGGGCTTTACAGGGGCAAGCATGGGTTTGAAGGGGCTGGGTGGCTCTGGGTTGCTATCGGGAGGCGGCGCGGGGAGTCAAAGTGGAGGAAACTGGGGGCGAGCCTGTTTTTTGATTTTTTGTTGGGTCAACCACGGTTTCTTTGTCGATGTCTGCGGGTCCGAGCTTTCGGGGTGCAAAGCAGCGGTCGCTTTGTTGATTGGTAGATTTGTTGCTATCAGTCAAATTAAAACAACCCACGGCACGGGTTGGTATTTGAAAGTTTCTGCTCGGGTACCGGGATTTCGCTTCGGGAGGTGGGGGTTGCCGGCGCGTCTGCTGGTTCCCCTTGTTTCTCTCAGTCAATGTGCTTGGGTGTTCGGGCTCACGGAATTTTCCCAAGCGCCCCCCCTATGACAAAACAGAAGTTCACTGTTGTGATGCTCGTATTGACGAGCGTCTTCTCGCCGTTCGTGCGTCCGCTCTTTGCCTCGCAGTTTTTAGCGGGAGCGGCCACAAGCAACATCACTCCCGAGATTGGGGGCGACATTGTTGGTGGATTTGTTCCGGTGCCCGCCACGCATGTGCATGATGAGTTGCATGCGCGGTGTTTGGTTTTGGACGATGGCGTCACCAAACTCGCGCTGGTGGTTTGCGATTTACTGGGAATGCACCGTAGTGTTTTCGAGGAAAGCAAGAGACTCATCGAGGATGCGACGGGGATTCCTCCAAGTCATGTGCTGATCTCTGCGACGCACACGCATTCGGCCACGAACGCTCTCGGTGAAAGGGTGCGGCCGTTCGCATCGGATGTTGCGCTTGGAGAGTATCAGCGCTTTGTCGCGCGCCGCGTGAGTGACGGCATTCGTCGCGCGATTAGTGTGATGCGCCCGGCGGAAATTGGATTTTTCACGGTTGACGCGCCCGAACATGTGTTCGTGCGACGCTGGTTCATGCGCGAGGGAAGCGTGCCGGTGAATCCATTTGGAAAAATCGACCGGGTGAAGATGAATCCACCGGCGGGAAGCAAGGATTTGCTGGAACCCGCCGGGCAGCCGGATCCGACTGTTTCGGTGATCGCCGTTCGGGAGCCTGGTGGGCGTCTGATATCGGTTTACTCCGCGTATTCACTTCATTACGTGGGCGGGGTGGGGGCTGGGCATGTTTCCGCGGACTATTATGGAATGTACTGTGAGGCGCTCAAAAGAATGCAGTCTGGGGGTGAGGAGTATCCGCCATGTCTCGGGATCATGGCCAATGGAACGAGTGGAGACGTCAACAACATCAATTTCCGGGAACCTCGCCCGAAGATGGAGCCCTACGCGCAGATGAACCGGGTTGCGGAGGATTTGGCTTCAAAGGTGCATGCGGGTTTGTCGAAGGTTCAGTGGCAGAAAACAGCGAAGCTCGATGCAAAGCATCAGG
>JBILLC010000319.1:0-3715 GCA_044376275.1 Chthoniobacteraceae bacterium
TGCCATTTCGGATGGCGCTGCGACATTCGAACAAGAGCGCCAGGTTGCGGACTCGAGTGGAGTGGTTGATCCTCATGTGGCAACCTCGAGCAACGTTGCAAAGTCTTCCGAGGCGTCCGTTGTGACCAGAGACCTGCGTAAGTGGCTACGCCAGCGCATTGTGGATGCAAGCGCTTCTTCCCTCGCCGATGGAGTCACGATCGCATCTCGCAGGAAGGTCTTGATGCGCGAATTGTTTGTCACAGCCCCTGAGGCTGCACTTGAGAATAGTCTCTCCATTCAGGAGTACGAGCAGGTGCCCGATGAAATGAAGCCACTCATCGAAAGACATTTCAGTGCTTTGGCAAACTATACTTGTTTCCCACTCTGTCCTGGACCTGATGGAGCGGGCGTCCTGAATAGACGCGAGTTGGTGCCAAATGATTTGAAATTTTCTGATGGAGTTCAGCTCAAAGTTTTTGTTGTTGGGGCCCGGAGAGAAATCGATTCCAAAAGAGATTTGCCAGTGCAGGGCATTGCGCTTGATGGGTTGGCGGTTATGCGGGACGGGGTTTTTTACAAGCTCTCTAATGGTGATCGTGCAGTCGCTCACAAATATTTTGATCAAGCCCAAGTTGATTCTTCAAAGAGTTTTGTGACCGGCAAAAAGATCGAAGGAGACCCAATCCTCGCACTGGCGGGTGGAAAAATATTTTCTTTTGAAAGTGAGCCCGAACTAGAAGCATTCGACAAAGCTGTTGCTCGTTTGGATGTGCAGCCCGGGCCGCGTTCCGGTTCACGGGCGATTTTCGCACTTCCCTACCAAGCTGATGGAGGCGCGGGAGGATTTAACCTGCCAGCAGCTGAGATGAACGCATCGGCGGGTGCAGCGGATTGGACGCTGACTCCCAAAAAGGTTTTCCTGATTCGGGTGGATTTTCCAGACAAAGTCGGAGATCCAATTTCGAAGCTAGACGCGGAGGCTGTTTTAAATGGAGAAGCGCGAGCGTCCATTTCGGATATGTCCTACGGAAGAACGACGATTTCTGGGACAGCTAGTGCAGTGGTGTATCGCATGCCGCAACTTTCCACCTACTATGCGGACACCACTGCGGCTGGATATGGCGGTGACTCCTTCAAAAGTTTAAACGATAAGCTTCTTTCCGATGCGAAAGCCCGTTTTAGAGCATCACGGGCTGGCAGTGCTGATGCGGCGATAAATATTGGAGCGTCCGACTCTGAGTATGGAGACTATGACGTGATTGGAGTCACTTTTGTGGATATCGGGGCGTACAACGCGGGGGTTAAGTATGCCGGATTGGCCAGTCTTGGGGCGGGAGATTTGTGGATGCAGAAATCGAATGACGCCAAGGTGTATGTGCATGAGTTTGGTCACATCTATGGGCTTGGGCATTCCAATTTCTGGCTAACGACAGACGCATCGGTGGTGGGAGCGGGGTCTGAGAAGGAGTACGGCGATGTTTACGATGTGATGGGGGCAGGAGAGCTTCCACGAGGGCATTTTCATCCGCAGGCGAAGAAAAAGGTTTTATGGATTGACGATCCGCAGTGGCAGGATGCGTCTTTAAATGGCGACGGTTCATACTCCATTCGCCTTCACCGGATTGACAGTGCAGATACGGAGCAGAGGCTTCGAGGAATCCGGGTTACGAAGACTCCACCCGGCGCTGCAAATCCAGAATACTACTGGATCGGATACCGGGCTAGCTACGCCGATAACATACACTTGTTGAAAGGGGCTTGTTTACTCTGGCAACGGGCTGGTTCTGAGAAGTGTTGCCTGATTGACACGACGCCTGCGACCCCCGGTGACAAGACTGACGCAGCTCTGTTTTTGGGGCGAACCTACTCGGATACTACAGCCAAAGCGCACATCACCACCGTCGCGAGTGGCGGGAGCCTTGGAACCGAGTATATCGACGTACAGATTAATCTCGGTATTTTTAGTGGGAATCAATCGCCTGTTTTAGCCGCAGTTGTTGGGCCGAGTACGGGGTGGGCGCGAACGAATTTGAAGTTTTCAGCTCCGGCATCCGATGCAAATGGAGATACACTCTCGTACTTTTGGAGTTTCAGTGATGGGACTTTGATTGGCGGGACGGGTGTGAGCGCGGCTCAAGTCAACCATGCTTTTGTGATGGGAGGTAACCACCATGTGAGTGTCACAGTGAGCGATATGAAAGGGGGAACTCTGACGCTCTCCAAGGCGTTTAGCATCGAGGATCCTTCGCAGAACTTCAGTCAGTCTCAAAGTGGTACTTCTGCCGATATTCGATCTATCGCTTCGAACGGATTGTTGGCTGTCGCAGTTGGCACGGCTGATTCGAGTGGCGACTCTGCAGTCATTCGAACATCAAGTGACGGGATTCATTGGACTGCTCGTGGCGTGCTTGAGAGCACATTGAACTTGAAGCTCAACTCGGTGCATTGGAGCGGTGATCGGTTTGTCGCTGTGGGACAAGATGCGGATGCCTCCGGGTGGCATGGTGTCATTTATACATCTGAGAATGGGTTGTCATGGACGCGACGGTACTTTGATGGAGAACCTGGCCGGGCCCTCGCATGCGTGACTTCGGGGAACGGTGTTTATATTGCGGGCGGCGAGGGCGGCGCGATTTTATCGTCGAGCGACGGCTTTGTTTGGGAGCCCGTTTCTTTGTTGCCATTGACACACAAGGCAGCTGGCGTTGCCTTCGGAAACGGCACATTTGTCCTCACCGCGCATTTGCACGGATCTCAAGCTGGCTCCTACAATGGGGGGGCAAAAGTGTTCACCTCCGAGAATGGTCTGGATTGGCAGGATCGCACAGCAGGCGCCGGCATCGATGCGACCTGGCAGGATCTCAGAACTATCGCTTTTTTAAATGACCGTTTTATCGCGAGCGGTTGGTACTCAAAATTGAGATTTTCGATCGACGGCGGTAAGACTTTCTCTACGACTCGTACGCTTAATGAAACCGCGGAAGCGCTCACTTACTACAACGGACTATATTTTGCTGTTGGTACCGAGAGAGTCGATTCGGGTCCATCTTCGTCGACCTCTGAGGTTGCACTGTATTCGGTGGATGGTGTGAACTGGAGCCGGTCTGCATCGTTTGTCACGGGTGCGGCCGGCGGCGCCGTGTTTAATGGCCGGATTCTGAATGTTAGCGATGGTGGGGATATTTCGCAAAGTGATCCCCTCGACACGGCCCCTCCGAACAGGCCGCCCGTCATTTCCAATCTGAAAGTTCCGTCAGCACTTACTGCAAGGAGGAGTTTGGTGTTTGGGGTCCAAGCATCCGATCCGGATAATGATCGCTTGCAGTACAGCTGGGATGCCGGGGATGGGTTTGGGGTGGGCGCTGGGGCACAGTTTTCTTACAGCTGGCTGGTCGGGGGCTCATACGACGTGTCGGTGACTGTCTCTGATGGGAAGGGAGGCAGTAGAACTCAGACGCGAACCGTTTGGATCTCGGATCCCATAATGCCTTTCAGTGCGAGGGGTACTCCAATCGGCACACTTAATGCGATCGCAGCCAGTGATTCATTGGCGGTTGCGGTGGGTGACAAAGGAAAAATTCAAACTTCAGTTGATGGAGTGACTTGGGTTGATCGGTCGCTGAATCCAATTCCGAACAATCTGTATTTTCAGTCAGTGTCATGGGACGGATCGAAGTTCATAGCGGTTGGTAGCGACTATGATTTCGATCCAAGCGTCAACGGATGGGTGGGA
>JBILLC010000321.1:0-3709 GCA_044376275.1 Chthoniobacteraceae bacterium
TCGTGGAAAGTGCCCGCCATTTATCATTTAATTCAAGAGGGCGGCTCTGTGGATCCCGAGGAAATGTATCAAGTCTTCAATATGGGAATTGGTATGGCAGTGGTTGTGCGAGCCAAAGACGCCGCGGGGGTTGCAAAGAAACTTAAGGCCAAGCTAATCGGCTCAATCACCAAGGGAACTGGCGTCGTGAGGCTTCAGTTTTAATGCAATGGCATCGGATGCCACCCTTCGATCTTGCCATCTTGCCCGTGCATCGAACTATGAAGTCGCTGATCGTTCTTAACCTATCCGCCATATCATGCTTTGTGTCCCTCTTACTTTCGCCAATTCAGGCGAGAGCGGATGCGATTTCAAAGGTGATGCAGAAGTTTGTGGAGGAACGGGATGT
This sequence comes from Chthoniobacteraceae bacterium, assembly GCA_044376275.1. Taxonomy (GTDB): domain Bacteria; phylum Verrucomicrobiota; class Verrucomicrobiia; order Chthoniobacterales; family Chthoniobacteraceae; genus Chth-196. The sequence continues at coordinate 389 of JBILLC010000321.1, forward strand.
GTCGGGAGTGGTAACGCTGGTGGGGTTGAGGGACAGCGTCGAGCATCTGGAGGCGGTTGGTAAAAGCGATCTCGCCAAAGGGCGCGACATGCAGAAGGACGATCTATTCTGGATCGCATCCATGACGAAGCCGATGGCAGCGATTTGTGTGATGATGCTTGTAGAGGAGGGAAAGCTCGCGGTGGACGATCCGCTTGAGAAACATTTGCCGGAATTTAAAAACCAATGGTTGGTGCAGTCCAAAGATTCCAAGCAGATGGTTCTCTGCAGACCCAAGCGTGCCGTGACAGTTCGAGATTTGTTAACGCACACCTCTGGCATTAGCGAGGTGAAGGCGCCGCGACCTGACTGCAGTCTTGCTGAGCTTGTGATGGGATATTCGCGGGAGCCTCTCGCATTTGAACCAGGTTCCAAGTGGAGCTATTCGAATCCGGGAATCAACACGCTTGGACGGATCGTGGAAATCGCGAGCGGGACTCCCTTTGCAGAATTTATTCAAAGGCGCCTGTTTGATCCACTCGGGATGAAGGACACCACTTTTTGGCCAACCAAAGAGCAGCAGGCGCGAGTCGCAAAGAGTTACAGGCAGAACAAAGACACCCATGAACTCGAGGAAACGATCGTTTACTTCACAGAGGGCAAATTAGAGGACAGGCGCCGAACCCCGTACCCGGCTGGAGGCCTTTATTCTACAGCGAAGGACGTCGCCTGTGTTTACCAAATGATGCTCTCGAAAGATACGTTTCGCGGTCAGAGGATTCTGAAACCAGAGACTGTGCAGTTGATGACTACCACCCAGAATGGAGACATCAAAACCGGTTTTGTAGAGGGCATGAGCTGGGGACTTGGATTTCAGGTGGTGAACGAACCGGTCGGTGTCACGGCGGCTCTCGCCCGGGGCAGCTTTGGACACGGCGGGGCATATGCCACACAAAGTTGGGCTGACCCTGTCGCTGGTCGGATCTACATCTTGATGATTCAACGCTCTGGAATGCCAAATGGGGATGGGTCCGCCATTCGCGAAGCATTTCAAAATACAGCGAAGGGATCACGCTAGTCCTTCGAAGTGAATTTCTATGAATGAGCCTAAGATCGCGATTGCACAGTTGGATGAAATCGCCCCGGTTGCATGCCCTTGCGGTCAGGCAAGGCGCGCATTCAACGAACCGTGGAACACGCTGGCCACCGTTCATCTCACCGAGATTTCCAAGGACAGCCGTCGGCATTTCCACAAGGAAATGACCGAAATTTACATTGTCCTTGAAGGGGAGGGCTATCTCGAAGCCGATGGGGTCCAGTACCCTCTGAAGCCCCTCACCGCGGTTATGATCAGGCCGGGATGCGTCCACCGAGCGGTTGGAAACTTGCGGATTATCAACGTTCCCATGCCGCCATTCAACCCAGCCGATGAATTTGAGGTGGATTGAAACAGCCACCGTGCCGCCGCCGCCCCAGGGCACACCCAGTCGAGCATGAGCAGTCCATATTTGACGGCGTGTTCTTCACGAAATCGTGAAACCAGCGATCTGTGACGGTGTTGAATGAGTCGTCTATGATCCGCTCAAAACACCAGCTCGTTGCATTATTTGCTCTGATCTTAAACACAAACAGTCCGGAGGCCGCCGCGGCTCCAAAGTTCAACGTTTTGCACATTGTTTCAGATGATTTGAATGTGAATTTAGGTGCGTATGGGCACACAGAGCTGAAGTCTCCAAACATCGACAAGCTCTCTGCCAAAGGCGTGACGTTTGACCGGGCGTATTGCCAGTTTCCCCTGTGCAATCCGAGTCGCGCTTCTTTCATGACCGGCTTACGTCCGGACACCACGGGCGTTTATGAAAATCGAACCAATTTCAGAACGAACGTCCCGGATGCGGTATCGATTCCGCAAAGTTTCCTGAACGCGGGTTACCGAGTGTCTCGGGTTGGTAAGCTCTATCATTATGGAGTTCCAACTCAGATCGGGACCGATGGGCTGGATGACCCTTCGTCATGGGAAACTGTAGTCAACCCCAAGGGACGCGATGTCGATGATATCGGACTAGTAAATGTCCTTGAATCTTCGACTGTCGGCGCTCGCACTGTGGTGGGCAAAGAGCCGGTCAACACTGGCGGCACTCTGAGTTGGCTTCCATCGGAAGGAACTGACTCAGAGCAAACAGATGGCAAAGGTGCTGCAGCGGCGATTGCTGAACTCGAGGAGCGCGCCAGAGATGCAAGACCTTTTTATTTGGCTGTCGGATTCTATCGTCCGCACACGCCGTACGTCGCGCCAAAGTCTTATTTCGAAGTGTACCTGCCCCAAAACATCAAACTCCCAGTGATTCCTTCGAATCTTGCGGAATTATTTCCACGGCCCGCACTGTCTATCCAGAAGAAAGCTGAGCTGGGAATGTCGGATTCCCTCAAGCGCGAAGCCATACAAGCATACCGAGCATCAACGACATTTATGGATGCGCGGGTAGGGGAGCTCCTGGATGCACTCCGCCGATTGAAGCTCGAAGACACGACGATTGTCATCTTTCATAGCGACCACGGATACCATCTTGGTGAGAAAAACTTATGGCAAAAAATGAGCATCTTCGAGGAGTCAGTGCGGGTGCCTCTTATCATTTCTGTGCCAGGGAATCGATCTAATGGACAACATTCTCCGCGCACGGTTGAGCTCGTTGACCTTCACAAGACGCTTACAGACTTGTGCGGCATTGCTTCAGACTCCAAGACCGAGGGATTCAGTCTTCGGCCTCTCGTTGAAAATCCTCATGCGACCTGGACGCATCCAGCCTTTTCGCAGGTGACGCGCGGTGATCTAGTCGGGACTTTTGTTACTGACAATTCAGCCAAAAAAAACGTTTCACGCATCATGGGCCGCAGCGTGAGAACAGAAAGGTACCGCTACACTGAGTGGGATGGTGGAAGCGCTGGAGTAGAGCTGTATGACCACGAAACTGACCCGGAGGAGTACCTCAATCTGGCAAACTCGGCCGGGCACGCATCTGTTGTCGCGATGCTAAAAGAGACACTCGCGGCACGGGCCACGCCACCGCGTTGACTTCGAACGACGCAACACCGCATCAGATCCTCTACAATGTATCGACGATGCAGTTCTGTCGCCGGTCGGTTAAAGTGTACCACTTGCGGTCGAAATAATCGGGTTCAAAGTGTACCACTTTTGAGGGGCTAAAACGGCTCCACCTAAGCGCATCCGGGCGCTTGGACTGGGGCATGTCCAATGTCCTTAAAGTGAGTTTACAAGAAGCAATCCGTTGCCTGCACCAGAAAGGGTGGGGCCAGCGACGCATCGCGCGTGAGCTGGGAGTC
>JBILLC010000322.1:0-3708 GCA_044376275.1 Chthoniobacteraceae bacterium
CTGCGGGAAAAATAAAGAGCATTCCCAAATCGATTGAGAACGACTTTGACCGCGTTCGGATTGGAGGTGGATTCACCCTCGGCGAATGGAACCGCTGCGGTGACCATCGGGAGGGTTGGATCGTCCCGAAGGGTCATCGCGATTTTTGAGATCAGAAGGGGGTCCACCATGGGTTCGTCGCCCTGAACGTTGATGATCTGACGCGTGTTCTTTAGTCGGGCTGCAACCTCGGCGCAGCGATCGGTTCCAGAAACGCATTTTGGCGAGGTCATAGCGACTTCCGCTCCAAACCCGAATGCGGCTTCCGCAATCCGCATGTCGTCGGTTGCGATCACAACCGAATCGATGCCTTTAGCGCGGATGGACCGCTCCCAGACGTGCTGGACTAGCGGTTTGCCTAGCAAGGTGAACAGAGGTTTCCCGGGAAAACGAGTGGACGCCCAGCGGGCTGGGATGATGACGGTGGTCTTGGGCATTGACGATGTTGCGTAGAGTCGCGTTCTAGCCGCAAGAATACTCTGGCGGAGCAAGGTGATTTACGCGCCGCCCAATCTTGTCATCCGGCGCAGCCATTGATGAGGCAGGCTTTCTGGGATGCGGCCTTGGATTAAACCAACAGATCAGTGACGACCCGCCCACCTTTGTTATCGGTTAGCTTCATTGCGGATCCATTTCGCAAGAATGTTACTTTTTCATGGTCGAGTCCGAAGAGGTGCATGAGCGTCGCATGATAGTCGTGATGGCTGACGATGTCTTTCACAGCCTTGTGCCCGAGTTCATCCGTCTCGCCATAAGCAAGCCCCGCTTTGAAGCCGCCTCCTGCCATCCACATGGAGAAGCCATAGGTATTGTGATCGCGGCCGACCACATCGCGACCGCCGTCATATTGGATGACCGGCAGGCGTCCCATCTCACCACCCCAGTGCACCACCGTGGAGTCGAGCAATCCACGCGATTTGAGGTCGATCACCAACGCCGCTGAGCCGCGATCCACATATTTGCAGGCGGCTGGCAGTCCAGCGATAATCCCCTTGTGATGGTCCCACGTTTGATTGCCGGTGAAGAGTTGCACGAAGCGGACCCCGCGCTCAACGAGTCTGCGGGCGATCAGGCAGCGGGTCCCGAATTCGGCAGTTTGCGGATCGTTGATCCCGTAAAGCTCCTTGGTGGCTTTTGATTCTGAGCTGATGTCCAGCGCCTCCTTTGCTGCGGTCTGGAGCTTGCCGGCAAGCTCGTAGCTTGAGATCCGCGCCTCTAAATCGGTTTCACCCGCGTGTTTGGCGAGGTGATCTGCGTTGAGTTCCGCGAGAAAATCCAAGTACTGCTTCTGTGCCTGCCCTCGCAGGTGTGGGGCGGGATCCAGATTCGGCATTCGAGGTTCCTGAGAGCGAACTGCGGTTCCCTGATACTGAGACGGCAGCCATCCTTGCGTCCAATTACTCACGCCAAGCACAGGAAGTCCGCGGGGATCGGTGAGCGCCACGTAAGCTGGCAGCTCGCTCGACTCCGATCCGAGCGCATACGTAAGCCAGCTGCCGATCGTGGGGCGGCCCGCGAGAATGCCGCCGGTTTGCATCGCGTAAATTCCCTGTCCGTGATTGCTCACGCCTGTCTGCATTCCTCGAATGAGTGTCACATCATCGACGATTTGCGAGAAGTAGGGGAGCAGTTCACTGACTTCAATACCAGACTGTCCGTGCGCTTGAAATTTCCAAGGACTAGCCATCAGTTTGGTGCTCGCGTTCGCCGCGTCGTCGTACTTGATGTCACCCACAAATTTCTGGCCGTTTCGTTTGTCGAGTTCAGGTTTCGGGTCAAACAAATCGATCTGACTGGGTCCGCCTTGCATGAACATTGAAATCATCGCGCGCGCCTTCGGGCGGAGCGCAGGCAGCTTTGGAAGCGTATCAAAATGCTGGCTCTTTGCATCGATAGGTTTTCCAAAAAGATTGTCTTCTTTTAGTAACCAAAGCGCTCCGAGCGAACCGAGGCAGAAGCCGCTTTGCCCCAGGAAATGACGGCGTGAATAGCATCCCTTTGAAGCCATAGTAGAAGGGGTTATTTGGTCGGAATGTGAATGAATTTTATGTTGGCGGGCCTTGTCGTCGTGATGCGATGAGCGTTCTGCCGCTCAATCGACGTAAAGAAATGCGTTCGAATTTAGAAGCGCTTGGCAAAGTGTCGCGAGTGCGGCACGCCCCGCAGCGACCGATGGCGGGCTCGCAGACGCTGGGGATGCCGCGGGTTTCGCCGGAGCCGTTCCGGATGAGGAAGGGGAGGGTGCATTCGAGGAGGCGGCAATCTGGGTTGCAGCAGTTGTGACAGTCGACGTTCCTGCTCCGATCGTCGTGGCGGCTTGCAGCGTTGCAGTTTGTGTTTTTAAAAACCGCGAAGCGTTTTCAATTTGTGCCGCTGAGGGTTCGGCTTGTAGTGCGATGAGCCAAGCGTGGCGAATTTGCGCTAATGGGTCCGATCCGACTTCGCGCAGGATCCGATCAGCAAAAAGGTCTGCTTGCTGAAGGCAGAATGAGCTGTTCATCAGAGCCAGCGATTGCGGCGCCACGGTTGATGCTGCGCGGGCCTCACAGTTTGGCTCCATTTTCGGAAGATCGAAAGTCTCAAGCATTCCAAGAGGTCTGTTACGGCGCATCTGCACGTACACGCTCCGTCTGAATTCTTCACCGTTGAGCGGGACGATTTTGCCTGATGGTCGTCCTGAGGTGTCGGTGGTGTCCACGCCAACGATGACCTGCCCATCCACGTCGATTGTCACCGGCACTGGTGCGCCAAACATCTTTCGATTGAGCTTTCCACTCGCCACCAGCATTGAATCCCGGAGGGTTTCGGCATCAATACGGCGGATCGATGTTCTTGAGAGTAACAGGTTGTCCGGGTCGATTGATTCCTTCTCTTGAGAGCGCTCGGAAGTCTGTTTGTACGTCGCTGAATTCAGAATGATCCGGTGCAGTTGTTTTAAACTCCATTGGCGCGCGACCAGTTCCGTGGCAAGCCAGTCGAGCAACTCCGGGTGCGAGGGCCGATCGCCAAGGCGACCGAAATCAGAGGGAGTGCCGACAATCCCACGCCCGAAATGGTGGTGCCATACGCGATTGACCAAAACGCGCGTGAGTAAGGGATGTTTGCCGCTGGTGATGTGCTGGGCGAAATCCAATCTGCGGCCACTTGTTGCAGGATTTGCCTTTGCCGCAATGGGCCTTGTGCCGAATGGGTGAGTGCCGGGACTCGCGAGGATGGTTAGTTCCTTGGGTTGCACTTCTTCCTTTGGATTCATCGGATCGCCGCGGTGAAAGATCAAAGTCTTGGGAGGGGTTTTAGCTGCTGCTGGCAGCTCATTGAAGACAGGCAAAAAAGGCTCGACTGGTTTTTTCTTGCGGATAGCCGTCGCCTTTTCAGTAAACACCTTTAGTTCCGCTTCGTGCTTAGTGTTGTAAGTGCGGTCGTAAAGGTAGAGCGAGCCTGGCGAGAGTTGGTTGATTGTCGGGTGTTCCTTCAGCAATTTAAGCTGTTCCGGAGTGCGTTGTTTGGCGTCAGTGCGGTAAGCGATTCTGAGTGCTTCACGAATGTCCTCAGGGCGTCTCTGCAGTTCCCAGCCAAGTACTAGTTCGATGAGTTCATCCTCCCGCGCTTTGCGCTCGGCATCGACAAGCTTCGCCTCCGCTTCGATACTTTCCGCGAGTTTTCGCTCCT
>JBILLC010000323.1:0-3707 GCA_044376275.1 Chthoniobacteraceae bacterium
TTCATGGAGCTGAGTGGGTGTGTGAATTGTGACCGGATTTATCTGACGAGTAACCTGTCGGCCTGAGCGCACTCGCCTGCCTGAAAGAGAGGCGCGAGATCCGGCAATTCGCTTATTTTGCGGTGCGCAAGATTTGTCGCGGCATGGTCTGCGGGGATCGCGTAGCCGAGTAGCTGCCACGACTTGGTGCGCGTCTGATGAGTCAGGTACTGGTGGCGGTTCTCGAGTGTTGCGTGCTTACTGTGGTCAGCGGGATACGGGTTCACAAATTGTAGCTTCCGGCATTGCAGAGCAGGATCGGTGGTGAGGATGTATTCGCCCGAGCCCCCGTCTTGCAAGAGGAAGACGGGCTTCGAGTGCCTAACGGGTTTGGAGTAAAGCTGGCAGACAGGTTGCGCGCCGGGCTCAGGTTCTTCCAATGTGGGCTGCGCCGTGGCTTTGTCGTCCCGTTTAATATAAAGTGGGAGCAGCGGCGTTTCGTCCTCCTTAAACTCGACAGGATGAAGATCAGTGAAGGGCTCGAGTTCTTTCCCTGCCTCCGCTACCTCTTGTAGCGTACCGATGGCCATGTAAGTGCGACGAAAGAAGCATTCGCCCGGCGCGATGTTCACGCGGTTGTCCATGTTGATGACGGTGTAATCGCGCTCACCACCGCGCGAGTCGCCCGCGCCGTACACCGTAGCGGACCGCTGCCAGTGCATTTGGCCGGTGTGCTTGAGCTTGCGCTGCTCGATCCAGTAGGGATCCCGCCCGAAAATCACGCCCAGCGCGTAGGAGAATGGGTTTGAGGCGTTCTGAGTTGCCGCGGCCCAGCCGCCGGAATCAATCACGTTAGTATACGCATCCCTCGCCTGAAGATTGAAAGGCGTGTGAAAACGATAGGTGCCATCGGGATTCGAGAGCACCAACTCGGGAAACACTGAGGTGCGCACGCCACCCCACATGGTGGCGCAGGCCTGATAGGTGAAGGTGCCGAAGTTGTAGCAAAGGTGGTTGAGCTCAATGACCCCGCCACCCATGTCACGAAGCTGGACCACGAAGATCACGTCACTGCGATTGACGCTTATGGTGGGGCATAGTCCCCAGTTGATCATGGTGTAGGTGCGGGCTTCTTGATCCCATCTCGAGGCGAGCAGCGGGCAGTAGAACGGTTTATCGGGCGTGTGCTGCTGTTTGCGCCCGACGTACAAACCGGACTGATGCACGAAGGAGTTCACCTCGTCCCGGATTGATCCCGGGCCCTTTTCGAGATCGTAGTCCACCGTCTCATCACTAAATAACACCATCTGCCATGTCTCATCGTTGAAGGGCGACATCAAGCGCTGCGGCGGCATCGCTTCGCCGAAAGAGCTGACGAGGGAGTAAATCTGTCCGCCGCGACCGATGCGCAACTCCCAGCTGCGTTCACCGGTGGATTGGTGCATCAGGTAGGCATGAAACACCAGCCTCTCTTCCACTCCCTCGATCCAGCGCGACGGGAAATGTTGTCTGGGGCTGTATTGCTTGGAGACGACAAACTCGCTCGGCTTGCTTAGACGTGTCGGAGCGCTCGACATTGGAAAAAGGTCGAACATCGCAACGGGACCTTCCTGAGCAAATGCCGGAGGCGCCCCTGCACAGATCAATCCGACGCAGGAAACCGACAAGGTCAGAATCGTGCGAAAGTTCAAACGCTTTAAAGACATCCCGCGTGGGCTGTGTGGACTGTGTGGGCTCATTTGCGTACCTTGCCCCCAAGCTGCTCCGGCGTGCCTTCATCGCCTCCGTGTTCGATCATCGCGGGATAGAGGCCACCCCACCAATTCTCATAAGCGGCCGCGAGTTTGTTAGTGATGTCGGGATTGGATGAAGACAGGTCGATCTGGCAATTCATATCGGTGTTGAGATCAAACAGCGACCAACGGCCGGGCGCCGAGACGCCCCAATGAAACGCGGCGTTGTCTTTCGTGTAAGTGGCGCGCTTCATGCCGCCCTGCACTTGGCGAAGAGTGGTACATTGACTGGCGTATTTCAGACACTCGGCGCTGCCGCACGGCTCGCTGCGCACAAGCAGGTAACTGCCGGTCTGGACGGCCGCCATTGCATATTTGTGCTCGGCTCCGAGTCCGCTCGGCCAGCGGCCGACATGGTGGAAGAGCAGGCGTTCATCGTGCCAGGAAACAGAATTTGCGGATTCGAGCAGAGGACGCAGGGACCAGCCCTCGAGCTTCTGGGTCAGATCAGCAGGGATCTTCGCACCGGCGAGGTCGCAGAGTGTGGGCAGCACGTCGAGATGCGCAGTGAGATTCTGCACCGCATGGGGCTGCCATCTATCAGGCCATTTCCAGAAAGACATCGCGCGCGAGCCACCCTGCCACGCGGTGGCCTTGCATCCACGCATCCCAGCGTTGTAGACGTCGAGCCCGTGTGTGGCTCCATTGTCATTCATCCAGACGATGATGGTGTTCTTCTCAAGCCCGCGGTCCTTCAAATGTTGGGTGATACGACCAAGGTTATAGTCTAAGTTCGCCACCATGCCGAGGAAGTCGGCCTCCTCCTCGTCGACCTTGCCGACGAAGGGCGCCCTAAAAGAGTCCGGTGCCTTTACAGGAGCGTGCGGAGAATAGGTGGCGAGATAGCAGAAAAACGGGCTCCCCTTGGCGTCATCAATAAAGGCCATTGCCTCGTCGAATAAAATGTCCTCGCGGTAACCGGTGCGCTGCTCGCGCTTGCGATTGCGGGTGATGACGGGGTCGAAATGCACCGTGGCGGCGCCCGCATTGGTCGAGCACCAGTCAAAGCCGCGCTGGTCAGGCGCATACGGACCGTCGTTGCCAAGATGCCATTTGCCAATAAACCCGGTGCGATACCCCGCGGAAGTGAGCAACTGCGGCAGAAGGACCGCGTCCTTGTTCAGGTGTTCGCGAGGAGTGGTTGTGTGGGTGACACCGTTGCGGAACTCATGCATTCCAGTGAGCAACGCGGCCCGCGTCGGCGAGCACGACGGGCTAACGTAGAACCTGTCGAACCGGACGCTCTGGTCGTGAAGTGCGTCTTGATGGGGTGTCTTGAGCAAGGGGTGCCCGTGACGCCCCACGTCGCCATAGCCTTGATCATCGGTAAGGATAAAGAGGATGTTGGGCTTTGGATCGGCGGCGGCTTCCAGCGCAACCGCAAAAGTCAGGGCGATAAACAGTGTGAGGGCGTGTTTCATGATGCTTTGCTTCGGATGCTAATTGGCTATTACTCAAGGATTGAGCATTTTGCGGTCCAGAGAGTCAGCATTTCTGAATCCAGAATGACTTAAAGCAAGGCAGTTTTGCCTCCGGTACGTCGACTGCGCAAATCGAGTGATGCGAAGGTATCGCGGGATCTTTGTCGCCCTACATCATGAGCATCAAAAGCGTGGCCGAGCAAAATCGATACTCGCGCACTGAGCGCATCAAACCTGCTGGCGATCCATCAAGATCCGGGAAGATTTAACCCGGTTAAGACTCAGTTAAGCAAAACTGTAAATTATTGAATTCAAATTATCTACGCTATAAAACTACAGGGTGCCAGCCCTTCTGGTGCCCTTGCCCTCAATAGTTACAGCCCGTCACTAAATGCCCGCCGACACGGGTTCCTGCGACTCGGTATCAGCTGCGAAGTTTTGTTGTGCAACTTGAGTTTGAGCAACCAGAACCGAAAACAAGAATTTATTGCCGGGAGAAAGAGGCCCAAAGCTC
>JBILLC010000512.1:0-2524 GCA_044376275.1 Chthoniobacteraceae bacterium
TCTGTGATGACGAGAGAGAGAAGAGTGCATACGAGTAGATGAATGTATGAGTAGGGGCAGAGTGGCTTCATGGGAGTGAATGAATTTGGGTGCTGCGCGAAGGGGCACCGATGTTATGGCCTTCGTTTGTTCCGGCAATGCGCACGCTGGGCTTCGTTGATTTGGACAAAATTTGAACCTCAGTCCCTATTGCCAAATCCACCCACCGAGTTTCAGTAAGTAGCGTGCGGTGCTACACACCGGCCGTCGAAACCTTGCAGGAGTCGTTCGTGTGAAGCGCGGACGTTATGGTCAAGAAATCCCAACATTTCACTCGGCAAAGGATTTTTATGCATCCCCTCGCGGTGGAACAAATCGGTCTGAGCGCCCCAGCAAATGTGCCATGCATGCCGAGACGTTTTCATCCGCCCGGTTCATGAGGTTGCGAGGTTTTACCGGCTTGAGTCGGGGTTATCGGGAGATGTCGGATTGCCCGAGAATTTGGAAACCATGCTGGTTTAGCACGGAAATCGCGCATTCGTTGTCCTCGACGTGAAGTGCAAGCGCAGTTCTCCCTCGAGGGCGGGTGAGGAGCGCGTAGGATCCGAAGATGTTGATGTCCGCTGCGAGGAGTGCGGCTAGCAACTTACCCAGCTCCGTGGGGCCCTCTTTGAGTTCGACCACAACGAGATCGCAGACCGCATGCGGAATTTCGTGTTCTGCAAAGATATCCTGGACGCTCTCAGGGTCGCTTACGACGATTCGCACGATCGCAGTATCTGCTGAGTCTTGAACGCTGATTGCGACCACGTGCACGTTGTGGTTGTTGAGAATTTTTACGACTTCCATCAAGGCGCCGACTTTGTTGGCTAAAAAGATGGAGAATTGTGTGACGCGCGGTGCGCCAACTTTTTCCGCAGTGGAAAAGGATTCGAAAGGCATGGCTAGGTTATATGAAAAATCAGGTGTCGATGAGAACACGCATCTGAGCTTAGTTGTGTTTCGATAGGATATCGAGCAGCGCGGCATGCGCGGTTTCGGAGAGTGTGCGAATTTGGATTTCGGTTGGGGTGAGCGTGGAGTGTTCCTTGAGGAGCTCTTGGATCTGGTGAAGACGAGTTTGGACGGGTGAGATCGCGGGATCTTGGTCAATTGTTGTGAGTGCGCTCAAGTGGGCGGAAGAAAATCCCATTTTCCAGACTGGCTGTTGCAGGATTTGGGCGGCTGACTCCGAATAGTTGAGGTGCAAGATGCTGGCCGCGATTTCAAGGACGCGCACCCATTTGCCGAGCTGAATCAGACTGGCGAGCTGGGTGTCACCGTTTTTAGACAGCGCCTTGATTAGGTCGGCTGCAACCGATTCGAGTTCCTGACTCAGAAGTCCCCAGTGATGCTTCTCAGCGTAATCTGAAAGGCTTCGGCTGTGTTCAATCATTTCGGCGTGGGCTCCAATGGGCTTTGCGAGCAAGAGCAGGTCTTTGCCAACGTTTCGCGAATGTTGAGAGTCCTCCGCGTGCGCGGCGAGATGACCCTCCGCAAGCACGCTACCAATGGCGAAGGCGATTTGCGCACGAGACTCCGGCGGGCTTGGTGGAACCTGCCTGAACTGGCCTGTCCAATCTGGCTTGAGCAACCGTGCGATTGAGTCCAGCAATTGCTCCGGATGAGCTGGTTGCTGTTCCTCCACCCTGGGGGCAGGCACGTCCGCGGGTATTGCGAGTCCGAATGTGTGAAAGGCCCCCAGAGAGAGTGCAAGGCAGGCGCGAAATTCGGGCAGCCGAAGGAACCGTTTAAGCGGAGAGGTAAGTCCGACTCCGGAAAGGGCGGTCTCGATCACAAACTGCTGGGGCATGCGCAAGGCGGTAGTATAGGGGATTTAGCGACCTTGTCATTTCCGATCACGTGTAATTACTCGTACAGTTAGATGCGTTTATAGCAAGAGTGGTCCGCTGCGATTTTGATTGTCGAAAACTGCGGCGGTTTGTGCGTTTATTTCCTTACAGGGAGGGGTTTGTCCATCAGTAGTTTGAGGTGTTCGGAGAGGAATGCACGGGTCGTCTCAACAAAGGCTTCTGCGAATTTTGCCCGGTTTTCGGCCGTATCCCTCACTCCCGGGTAGTGTGTCTCGACCTGTAGACCGCAAAAACCTATGCGTTCGCGTGCGAAAGTCCGGGTGTTGTAGCCGCCGCTGAAATACGGGAGGGGAGGGTGTGGAACAGAGGGGCTGGGGGTGGCCGGAAACCCGTGTTTCTCGATGAGCGCACCAAAGCTGAGGGGGCCGCGTAAAAGCTGTGCGTAATTCGAACCATCGGGGGACACAAGGCTGCGAAGGGAACTTTCACGGGCGGCAGCGGGAGAACAAAGGATCGAATCTGGATTTTCGAGGGTAGTTTGCTCGTGCCCGTAGCCGAGTTCGAGGCGGCGGGCTGGATGGCCATGGCCGTGCAAGTCCACAAAAAATCCCTTCCCAAAATCGCGGATAACCTCGAGTTGAGCGGTTTCAATGAAGGATGCGTACTGCCACCAGATCTTCTCAGCTAATGGG
>JBILLC010000324.1:0-3692 GCA_044376275.1 Chthoniobacteraceae bacterium
GAGTCTGTTCACCTGGTCGTAGGCACCATTGATTCCAATGACTTGTGTTCCGTAAATCAGGGATCCGAGTACCTTGCCCTGCTCAAGGTCGGAGGGAATGAGAACGTAGCTTTTGAGGCCAGCCGCTGCAGCATTCGCCGCTACCGAGTTTGCTAGATTTCCAGTTGAAGCGCATGCCACGATTTGGAAGCCGAGCTCTTTCGCGCGACTCAGGGCGACTGAAACAACTCGATCTTTGAATGAAAGGGTGGGGTAGTTGACCGTGTCATTTTTAATCCACAGTTCCCTGATTCCAAGGGCCTTGGCGAGACGATCTGCTTTGACAAGCGGGGTGAACCCCACCTGCGATCCAACTGTTGGTTCATTGTCGATCGGGAGCAGCTCCCGATATCGCCACATGGTATGTGGTCGGGACTCGATCGTTTTGCGGGAGATGCTCTTCGCGATTTCGGTGTAATCATACGCTGCTTCGAGCGGACCGAAGTCGAATTCGCAGACGTGAATCGCCTGTTTCGGGTAGAGGCGTCCGCATTCACGGCACTTTAAATTGCTGAAGAAAGGCTTGGTTTCCATAAGGTTGGTAGACACGCCTTCCCAAAAGTGGGGATGAGTAGACTGCCGGGGCTGTGATTCCTCGGTAGCATCTCATCTTTTCCCCGCTTTCGCGGAGCTGGAATTGGCACCTGGTCCCCGAAACTCTCGCGAACGAGAGTACCCGGGCGGTTGCCGTGGCGTCATAGGGCCAGTCCCTCTGCCACTCTTGATGAAAGCGTCGGAACGGATAGCTCAGAGGGTCTCGTCGGGTCAATACAAAACAAACTCGAGATTCCTCCTCCCCCCGTAGCCTCCAATGGTCTTATCCGACTCTGCGGAGTCTGAAGTCCATTTGAAACTGCCTGGGAGTGAGTCCAATGTGTTTATGGAAGGCTTGGGTGAACGCGCTCTGATCGCAAAAACCCATGTCCTGCGCCACATCTCCAATCAAGCTCCCTTCACGCTGCAGCGCCTCGCATGCCGCTTGGATTCGCAGTTTTAGAATGAAGGATTGCGGTCCCACTCCAAAAGCTTCGCAGAATCTTCGGTGCAGCTGACGGGCAGACATATGGACATGGCTGGCGAGCTGCTCCACTGAAATTCTTTCTCGGAAGTGATCTTTGATGAAATTCACAGCTTTATCGAGATTTAGGAACGGCTGAAGCAGTGCTTTCCTAGTTTCAATGCTGGCTGTGGTTCCCATGATGCCAATAGACCTTCCCTTCCTGTCAAAAAGCGGGAGTTTGTTGGTTACAAACCAGTCTGGAATGCCTTGTCTGTTAAAAAACAACTCCACCAAATTTAGACGCGGTTCTCCACTCTCTAGAACCGCCTGATCATCCCTTCGAAATGTCTCGGCGAGTCTTGCTGGGAATAATTCGAAGTCGTCTTTGCCGATGATTTCAGCTTCCGCGTGAAATCCAAATCGCTCGAAAAACAAGCGACTGGCGCCCATGATTCGGAAACTGGAGTCTTTCACAAAAAATGCGACATCGGGGAGATAATCAAAAAGCCGGTAAAACGGACTCTGCTCACCAATGGATTCGAGAAAACTGCCTCGCCTGGACCTAGCTTCGGCAACCGATAGAGGTTGATGAGCGCTTCGGCGTTTCGATTTAAGACGGTCTTTTTTTGAAGCGTCACGCATTGAAATGGTTGGTTCCGGCGGGAGCAAACGGCGGCAATGAGGGGAGGACACCTTTTCTTACAGCAAAATTACCCTGATTGGATTGATTTTATTTGAGATGAAATGACTTCCTTGGGAGCGCTCAACAACTGAAATCTCAGGCGCGACGCAAACGGTAGCACGCAAACCCAAGCAATCAGCGCGTGGATAAGCACCAACAAATCAAATGCACTCCACGAGCCGTTTAGGAATCCAAAGCAGCCGAGTGGGATCCGATCCCGAATGAAGCCCGCGAGCATCGCACCGACGCAGCCACCCACTCCACACAGCGACCAATGGATTGCCATTGCAACCGTGCGCCCTAGAGCGCACGTCGCCATCTGCGTCAGACGGAACTGGCAGAGTAGCGCCCCCGCGAGCAGTCCTCCTTGGGCCATTGCAACTGGTGCCATGAACACAATCGCCACAGGCATTTCTTGATTTCCAAGCATCAGCGTTCCCTTGGGTGCCCCCCACCATCCCAACATTGTGAATGGAATGACAGTGACAAGGCGCATGAAAACGGCTGGCGCTCCGTCTGAATCAATCCAGCGCCCTAATGCAGGAGTCAGTAAAAGAGCGCCGAAAGCCGCGCAACAAAAGATCCAAGACGCTTGGGCGTGCGATGCACCAAACGCTTCCCTGAGGTGTACCATGCTAAAAAAGCCAGGCAGAGCGAGAGTGTAGCCAACAATCGATTGTGAGCATGTCCAAAGCCCCATGACGAAGGCGAGGCGACCGAAGCCGCGGATTTTGAATGGTTCGATCAATCGATTCCGAAGTCCGCTGATTGCAAGGCTGGGCGGTTGTTCAGGCTCCCTCACAAAACTGTGGATGATGATGTCGGCTACGCCGAAGACAGCGCAAAGGCCGAACACCCATTGGAACCCTTCAAGTAGATGCTCTGGTGAATGTGCATCCAAAATCCAACCGAACAGTATGGTCGCAACCACCAGCGCAAGTGACAGAATGGATTGACGCTTAGCCCAAAATCTCCCGGCGATTTCCGCAGGAACGAGGTCAGCCATCCAACTTAACCAAGATGCCGTTCCGAGGTTTGCCAGAAAGTTGCTAAGAGCCAGCCCGCTGATGATGAAGAGAGTCCAATCCTCACGTCGGTTGGGCAACAACATCGGCACGAGGGCAGGCGTAGCCCAGAGAATGCGATGGCTAAGGCATACAACTATCCATGCAGTCTTTCGTCTTCGCAGTCGTTCAACAAAAAACGCAGCAGGAATTTGTGCGATGGTCGCGATCTGCCAAGATGCCGATAAAATGCCAAGTTGAGTCCCACTTGCCTGTAGCCCTTGCATCATTAGAGGCAATGGTGCGCCAAGCGGCACAGACATCCAGAACATCCCGAAAAACCCCGCGACGATATTTAATCTTAGTGCCCAGTTTACTTGCGATGGAAATTTGGAATGAGCGGGCGCTTCGGAATCAGATTTCATGTCTTGCGCCCCCGGACTACCGGGAGTCTCGTGCTGCGAGAGTTCCAGCTGTGACTCCCAGTTGCGCAATTGCGTTTAGTTTCCTCCATAGCGTTGAGCCATCCGCCTCGTCAGCCAGTAGTTTTTGATAAGCGGTGATGACGTTCCGGCATTGCTCAGACGTTTCCTCCAGTAGTTCGAGTCTGAAGTGCCGCACTCCCGCAGCATAAAGGGCGGAGTAGAACGCAGCGCCGGTCTGTGGTGTCGCGTTGAAAAGAGTGTTCCTGCAACCAGCATCAGCCCGCAACGGATGCGAAACGCCAACTCTGTCTCGAACATGAACCCTGTGCTTCTCGCAGGGTCTGCCACAATCTAAATGCGATCTCCCGTTCGACATGAAGGCAGCAAAAACACAGTGCTCCATGTGAAACATCGGCATATGCTGATGAATGGTGAGTTGAAGTCTGGAGCGCGCCGATTCTGGCAGAGCTAATGCAAGGTCGATTACCTGTTCGGCAGTTAAGTCGTATGAAAGGGTCACGCGTTCGAGTCCGCGCCGCAAA
>JBILLC010000325.1:0-3690 GCA_044376275.1 Chthoniobacteraceae bacterium
TTTCACCAGCTAGTCTTTCCAAGATGATCCACCCCGCGGCTATTGTCTCTCCCGAAGCGCAAATCGGCGCCAACGTCAAAATCGGCGCCTACGCCGTTGTCGAGAGCTCGGCGGTGATCGGTGAAGGTTGTGAAATTGGGCCGGGCGTTGTGATTTCAAGTTATGCGAGGCTTGGGAAAGACGTGGTCGTTCGACCGTACGCGGTGATCGGTGGCGACCCGCAGGACGTGCATTTCGACCGATCCGTACATTCGACCGTGCTAATCGGGGACCGCGTGGTTCTCGGCGAGCACAGCACGGTGAACCGCAGCACAAAACTGGGTGGAATGACCAGTGTCGGCGAAGGTTGCTTTATCATGGCCTCGGCTCATGTCGGCCACGATTGCGTGGTTGAATCCAATGTCATCCTCGCCCAGGGCGCCATGCTCGGCGGCCACGTGCATGTCGGCGCTTCTGCATTCATTGGGGGAGGCGGTGGAGTTCATCAGTTCGTAAAAATTGGCAGACTCGCCATCACCCAAGGCAACAGTGCTATCACACAGAACTTGCCACCATTCTGCATGGGCGCGGCTGTGAACGTTCTGGCAGGCCTGAACGTGATTGGGATGAGGCGCGCCGGCTTTTCACCGGCAACCCGCAATGGAATCAAGACCGCATTTGATCTTGTATTCCGCAAGGGACTAAATTTCGGACAGGCGCTTGAGGCTGCGGCCGGCTACACCTGGCTTCCAGAAGCACTGGAATTTCTGGACTTCATCCGTGACCTGGGCAAACGCGGTGTTTGCGGGATGCAGCGACATTCTCAAAACCGCGTGTCAAATCCTGAAGGTTAGGATGCTCAAGAGTGCCTGTTAGTTTTTGATACGCTTCCTCACCTGCTCCAACTAAGGTTGCTCTCGCAATTCGAAAACTAACCCGCTGGCGGCATGGCAAAATCCATCAAACCAAAGTCTATTCCTTCTTCCGCTCGCTCCGAGAGCGACAATCTCAAACTGCTAGGCCGGTCTGAAAGCCGGCTCCCCTCAAGTGTATCACCCGATATTCTCGAGACTTTTGAGAACCGATATCCCCACCGCGACTATGTCATTGCATTCGACGCGGACGATTTTACATCGCTATGTCCGATCACCGGCCAGCCTGACTTTGCAAAACTGCACATTGAATACGTGGCGGACAGGCGTTGCATCGAAACAAAGTCACTCAAGTTTTACTTGGCCAGCTATCGAAACTGCGCCGCCTTCAATGAAGAGGTGTCGAACCGCATTCTGGACGACCTTGTGAACGCCTGCAGCCCCCGAACCATGCGGGTTTTCGGCCAATTCGCGTCACGCGGCGGTATTCAGGTCAGTGTACGCGCGGAATACACGAAACCCACCAAAACCCGGGGTCGCTGATTCAAAAGTGTTCTATGCAAGGGTTGAAGCAGGTTGTGGTGCTGGTCAGTGGGGGGATGGATTCCGTGACCGCCCTTCACTGGGCGATAGAACAGCATCAGGTCGCGGCCGCCGTCTCTTTTGATTACGGAGCAAAGCACAACCCCTGCGAGCTCCCTCTCGCCGCTAGCCACGCCGCAAGACTCGGCGTGCCGCACATTTGCCTTCCGCTGAATTTTATCAACGAGCATTTCGACTCCGCGCTCCTGCAGAGAGGTGGGGACATTCCAAAAGGGCATTACCAAGCAGAGTCCATGAAGCAAACCGTGGTTCCCTTTCGCAACGCAATCATGCTGGCGATTGCGGCTGGCCTTGCTGAGAGCCGCGGCGCTTCAGCGCTGGTGATCGCTGCACATGCGGGCGACCACGCGATTTATCCCGACTGCAGGGAGACGTTCATGCTAGCCATGGCCGAGGCGATGAGAGAGGGCACCTATGCGGGTATCGAGCTTTTGCGACCGTTTATCGCCATGGACAAGGCGGCGATTGTTCGCGAGGGACATCGGCTGAATGTTCCATTCGAAGACACCTGGTCATGCTACGTTGGCGGCCAGGTTCATTGCGGCTCATGCGGCACCTGCGTCGAACGCCGCGAGGCGTTTACCAAAGCCGGAGTCGGCGATCCAACGATTTACGCGAGCGACAGTCCGCTTCCCGCGCCCCCCAACGCGTGACTCATGCAGATCTCGGAGATCTTTTATTCCATTCAAGGCGAGGGCGCCCTCACGGGTGTTCCGTCTGTGTTCGTACGAACGTCCGGCTGCAATTTGCGCTGCAGATGGTGCGACACGCCCTACGCTTCATGGAAGCCGGAGGGTGAGCCATACTCGGTCAAAGATGTTTTCGATACGGTCAGCCGCTTCGCGCAGGCAAGACATGTTGTTTTCACCGGTGGTGAACCCATGCTGGTCAAAGAACTGAAACCGCTGAGCGAAATGCTGAAGCATGCGGGATGGCATATCACCATCGAAACCGCCGGAACCATCATGCGCGGTGAAGTACAATGTGATCTCGCATCCCTCAGTCCAAAACTTTCAAATTCCACACCGCTACCGAGCGAAATTGAACCTGGTTGGATTACGCGACATGAGCAAACCCGGCTTCAGCCTGCTGTGCTGCGAGATTGGCTTCAAAAGGGGGACTACCAGCTCAAATTTGTCGTCAGTTCTCGTGACGATATCTGCGAGATCGACGCTCTCCTAACATCGATCCAGTTCCCCGTGACTCCGCATAAAGTACTTTTGATGCCCGAAGGAGTAACCACGGATGCTTTACGCAGTAAAAGCCTTGATCTTGCGGAAATCTGCAAGGCACGCGGGTTCCGGTTCGCAGACAGGCTCCACGTGCATCTTTTCGGGCATCAACGTGGCACATAACCGCACCCTGCCCCCCAATCTTATTCTTTGAGGCATAACAGAGGCGAATAAGGTGCTCCGCCGGCAGCATTCCATCGGCTCTTTGGCGATTGATGCAAAGCTGCCTCCCGCCTGGGTTGGAAGCTTTCCTCCGTTTTAAACAGGCGTTCTCTAAGGCCACCGCCGACCAATTGTCGTGGCCGCCGGATCCGATCAACGGATTGGAAACCCGGGATTACAGTCCCTTCAGCAGCTTGCTGCCTTTCTTGGTTAACAAACCGTGCAGCAGCGCTATCAGCCGGCGAACTTCGTGTGAGCCCGAGGCTAGCTTCGCAAAGTAAACGAGTTGCTTCTTCAGGGTAGGCTCGATGTGGGATGGAAATTCCGGCCCGCCTGAATCTGAGGCAGCATGCTTGGCTCCGCCATTGTGCGAGACAGTCACCGCGTTTTCGCATCCGTCTGGAACGAGATCCATCAGGTAGGCGGCAAGCAGCGGACCGCGCGTGGTTTGGGGGAGAACGCGAATAAGCGCTCCCAAGCTTTTACGATCTGGCACGGATCTTCCAGAGATCCAGCGTGAAACACTTGCTTGATCCGTATCTAACAGACCAGCAAGGTGTTGTTGCGTCCAGTCATTCTTGGAGAGCACGTCTGACAAGTAGGTCCTAAATCGACTCATAACGTTAATATACTCGGTTTTTTTCGGCTAGCAACAGTTGTTAAATGCTGAAAATGTTCAATTTATGTATGCGCATTACACATTAAAACGGCTGTTTTCTTTTCATTTCTTTCCTTTAGTCCTCGCGTCAAGGTCTTTAACGGTCTTTCTGGTTTATTCGTACGTCTCATTAAATAATGTTTCTTTGAGAAGTTTTACTAATAAAATTTTGTTGGCTTTGCTC
>JBILLC010000326.1:0-3688 GCA_044376275.1 Chthoniobacteraceae bacterium
GGCGAGAATGCCAGAGAACCCCGCGTCATCGTACTGGCGAATCAAGCCCCGCAACTCGTCGCGCGAATGCCCCACACATGTGAGGTGGCCGACAAGAGGGAACCCCATCTGCACCAACTCGCCGCCATAAGACAGAGTGGTGTCTCGAGATGTACCACCAGCTCCATAAGTGATCGATACGAAGTCGATTCCAAGCGGCTGCAGCGCCCGCGCGGTCCGCAACAAGGTCTCTGCAGCGCCAGAGTCTTTCGGGGGAAAGAACTCCACGGAGACCGCTGGGCGAAAAGGATCATTCAAAGCATCAATAATTCGATCCCGGAACATATGGCAAATAATTCAAAAAACGCTGCACCGGAATATATCTATCGTGACTAAGCATCAGAGATCGAGCGCCAAAACCGCTTTGTGCGAAAACGATAATCGCAGCAAGCCCCAATCACCGTAGTCTCGCACCGTGAGACAGATCCGAGGTCAAATTTAGAGAATAATCTCTTTAATTTGCGACAACACTCACCCCACTCGTACCTGCTCTGCGCGAATTCACGAGTTGCTCTCATGCGACGGCACAGGGCAAACGCATCGACAGGCGAACATACGGGCCTCTTCAAAAGCTCGCGCAGGTTCGCCCTCCGGTTGCCGCAACACTCGATTCAAAAAAAACGCGCGTATCGCCGAAGCGTTCCCAGCTTCATGGAAAAGCTGTGCAAACCGCCAGTTGTGAAGTCCGCACTCACGGAACAAAGGCGGCCTCTCCCCGCCGCCAGCTGATTTCCACCAACGTCGCACGCCGCCCCCGCAACACGCCCATCTTCAGCATCACCCCGCCCGCAAGCGGCTCCTGATGCCAGCCTCCCTCCGAGAACCAACGGTAAAATCTCTCCGTCTCAGCAGCTTCAAAAAATGGCGCTTCAAAAAATTCACGCAACTCGCTGAGACCAAAATCATCATTCGCAAGCCACCGAAGCCCAACCCCGCGAGGCAAAACCTCAACCACCCCCCGCCGCCACGACACCCCCCACTGCAGACAATCCGTCCTCTGAAAGACCGCCACATCTGCCCCCTGCCAATTCGGGCGTTCCCCGAGCGCCTCTCCAAAATACTGCACCAACTGCGTTGCGGAGGGCATCCTGGACGCCACCAGCCCAGAACCTGAAACTCGTTGAGTACAAGTTTGTCGATCCGCCCCAATCGGCCTCGCCAAGGATCCGAGCCTGCAACCGGATATCACAAACCTTGCCGTCGCCGGAAAAAAATCGACCGTCACACCATTCAGATCGCCCACTCTCCATCCATCTCGGGAACCTACACACGGCTTAGATTCTGCCCCTGCCAGCTCAGCCACTTCTTTCCGTTTCAAAATTTCACTCCCAACTGCCAGATCAATTCCGGCAATTCTGCCATCTCCACCGCGCTGCTCGTGCCCTTGCCCGCGCCCGCGCCCGGGCGTGTCCGTAGCGGCGCCATGATCCATCGCCAATTCGTGCTTTTCAAAGAATCCTTCAAAAAATCCATTGCCTACACCGATGCGCGGCGAAGGCGCCATGCACCAAGCCTCGCGTAGCCCAAAACGCAGCTGCCAAGGCTGCCAGCGTCGGTGCACACCAGCATCGCGCCACCGGTTGCCTTTTGGCTGCGCCGACGTACCGAAGAGGCCAGCCTCCACACGATTCTTCGGAGCGTGCTCAGGATCCGAATCCTTCGGGATGATTCCACAAAAAACTGATTTTGCGCCGTCCTCACTTGCGACATCTGCCTCAGTCATCCAATTGCCGCCGCGAGATTCCGCCACCGACAAGTTGCAGGCGATGATCCAAACCAAACGCCAAACCAAGCCAAAGACAGCACCCGGCCAAGCAACCAGACTACTCGATCGACATCGCATGCCTCCGAATCCTATCGCCCCGAACATCGCCCCGATCCCCAGATTTGTTTGCTCCCTCATGCTCGCCTCCCTCCAATTGATCCTACGCTGGAAGCCAGAGGTTAGGGGGTGATGTATTTGTACTTTCTAGAACCAACTACAGACAACGAACCACGAACCCCGCCGCCATACCCGCTCGAAGCTCGCTTACCCGCTCCAACGCCCCCAGCGACCCGCAAGTTTCGGCAACTCGTCGGTCTGATACTGGGTTTTCCCCACCGCCCCCCACATCCGGATCCCCGTCAACCGCTTGAAAACATAACTCATACTCTCACCCGTGTGGCAGCCCCAGCTTTTAACGAACGCTTCCTTGTCGAAAATCCCAGCCTGCAACTGGTTGAGGTCGTCCTCGTGGAGCCAGGCTTTGGAAGCCCCATCCACAAAATTCGAATAATCAAACATCCAGCAAGCCTTGTTGGAATGACCGAAATACTCCAAATTTTCGATCTTCACGCGGCGCCGATCCTGTCCCGCATTCAGGTAGGCAACGAGTTCTGCGGCGCTCGAAAAATAAACTCGGTTAAGCCCATAGGCATCCCGCACTGAATCAATAAGCACCAGAAGATCACGCCGCTCCTGAGCACTGCGTCGCTCATATGCGGGGCGATACACGAGCCAGGTGATGGACGCATCTGGATCCGCTTCACGGATCTCTTGGATCCTGATACGTGCGGCCCGCACAAAATTCATCCACCAATTGTCATGGGGATCGGGTCGATACATCTCCCATTTATGAAGAGATACACCACCAGAAATGACGATGTTTTCACCCGTCGATTTTGCGCTGCAAACACCCGAAAAAAGCGCGGCGGCAAATACGATCGAGGCGAAAAACGACTTCATAAATTCCGTGCGAATTTTTCCGGATAGCAGGCCATTACCGGTGTGTGTTGGCATGAGCACTCGCGGAGTACGGGCAACTAAATTGTCTGACTTAGAAATCCACCGTCCACTCGAAGATCAATACCGGTGACAAAGCTGGAGGCCGCGTGGCTCGCGAGAAAAACGCACGCCCCCACCAGCTCCTCAGAGTGTCCGAAGCGCTTCATCGGAGTGTGCCCCCAGATCGCCTCGGTGCGTGGGGTTGGCGTCCCATCGTCGTTAAACAAGAGTTTCCGATTCTGTTCGGCTGGAAAAAATCCCGGAGTGAGGGAGTTCACCCGCACTCCGGAGGAAGCCCATTCGCGGGCAAGAAACTGGGTTAGGTTGAGCACCGCGGCCTTTGCCGAGGAGTACGCAATCACTCGAGAAAGTGGCAAATGCGCGGAGACACTCGCGATGTTGATGATGCTGCCCCTGCCCGCCTTGCACATCACCGGCCCGAAAACCTGCGAGGGCAAGAGCGCGCCGCCGACCAGATTCAAGTCGAACGCGGAGACCCAGTCTGAAGTTTGAATGCTTTCAACTGGAGTTTCAGCAGTCACAGTGACCTTCGGGTCATTGCCCCCTGCAGCGTTGACCACAACCGTCGGCACGCCAAGGTCCTTAATCACCCTCTGAAGCGCCGCTTCCAGCGACTGCCTGTCTGACGCGTCGGCTGCAACGAAAATTGCCTGTCCCCGTTTGTCGTGAATGGCTTTTGCGCGGGCCTCGCCCCTTGCTGCATTCCTCCCGAGAACTGCGACACGAGCGCCCGCGGCGGCCAGCCCCTCCGCGAGCGCGCCACCAAGAACGCCAGTTCCACCGATGACGACCGCGATATCCTGAGACAAATCGAAAAGTGAATTCATAATTTTACAAGCGCAACATTTTCCAACGGGCCCAAGC
>JBILLC010000327.1:0-3669 GCA_044376275.1 Chthoniobacteraceae bacterium
CACAAAACTCCAAGGTCTTCTGACTGCGCGCGGCTATTCTCAGCAGGATATTGACGGCATTTTCGCAGGCAATTTCCTTCGGTTTTTAATGGAGCAACTGCCGTAAGGAAACGGCGGTTTGGCGTTTTGAAAGGCCGTTCCAGATGGAACGGCGGATTCACATTCTTGGAACCTTGCGCACCCTGGCTGGTGAGCGAGAGAGCGGGAGACAGCCCGCCTCCGATTTGATTCGAAACGGATGGAACGTGAGGATCGAGGGCGCCCCGGTTTGGTGAGCACTAATTCCCGGGTGAATCGGGGCGATCGGAGGAGGGATCGGAAGGATCGGAAGACTTAGGAGCCTCTTCTTTCTTCGCCTTGGCACGATCCAAATTCTGGGCGCGGCTGATTTTCGCGATCCAGTCTTTTTCCAGAGTCTCAGAGCGGCTCGCTTTCTCCTGTAAATGGAGGTCAAACCAGTAGACACCGCCCGCGAAGGCACAGGCGGCCACCGCTCCGTACAAGGCCAACGTCGACAAACCGACTGTCATTTTCTGGCGAGACGACGACTGGAGCAGCATCTCCGATTCAAGGCTGGACTTGAACCTCAGGAACCCCTTTCGAATTCGAGGGCTGTGCGAGTACTTCTCGGCGTGACGCTCAGCGAGTGAAACCGCAGCGCGCGCATCTCTTGCTGCCAAGGCCTGAACCTCGGCCAGATGTTTTGCGAGGATTGCGTCGAGTTCGCGGCACACGGCTTCCACATCCAAATCCAACCAAAATCGATGAACGATTTTCGATTGCAACAACTCCGCCTGACGGAGATTGCCTGCTTTGAGTTCCCGCATCGCCTGATCCAAGGCCGCCTTGGTTTCCTCCCACTCGAGCAACGCGTCGGTGAGACGCTTTTCACTCCAGTCCAAATCCGCGAGCACGGCGTCCAGTAAAACTTCGATTGCCGCGAGACTGATGAATTTCTGGCCTGAAATCCATTCCAGCTCCAACTCTCCGAACCCGGCAGCCTGCGCAGCTGCATGAAACCCACACACGTCAGCCCACAGTTTCCGGTACCCCTGCCGTGCAGTGTCCACTCCAATGCGGGCCTCGCGTACGGCCTCTAAATTTGACCTGATCTTCTCCAGAGAGTTTTTCACCTCGGTGCCTGCCCAGAGGGCCTTGCTTATCGACTCACCCAACCTGAAGGCGCGGCGGTGTTCTCTCCTTGGCCAAACCCGCTCGTCCCCTTCGCCGAGAGAACCACCATGCCAGTCCACCATCCCACAGACGCTTTGAACCGAAGAATTCATCACTTCAGCCCCCAGCAAATCGACCAAATGCTGCTGCCTTTCTTCGTTTGTGTGAGCAAGCACGGCATCCCGATGCATCGCCGCTCCGACAGCCCTGAGCTTTAGAATGCCGATTTGCTTTCGAAGATTCTCGAGCAGACGGGCGAAGCAAGCAGCCTCTGATACCCCGATGAAATTGCGGTTCGCGAAGTCGTCATCGGCCAATGACCCGAGATTTGCAGCGATTTGAGCCAGCTTCCCCTCGAACTCGACCGAGACAAAATCAATCGAAGCGCCAGACTGCCGCTCTTCACTATCATACAAGCCTTCACCCGGCCGGCCGAGCCCAGATGGGTCGCTTGGCGGTGAAGTTTCTTTCGTTTCACGCCCCCGCATTCCTGCTCCCTCCGCCGAGGCCAATGAAACTGCGTCCAGTACGGGCAATCGAGCATCTCGTGGCTCTAAAAATCTCGCACGTTCATCAAAAGCAATGTCGTCAGATTCAGATTCGAGCGAGTGGCGCTCTGAACTTAAAAACTCGGGGAACAAACGTCCACCACTGGCTGCCGCATTTTGGGAAACGGCGCAGATCAACTCGTGGATTGATTTTAGAGCGGCATCGGTGGAGCGGTTCATTTTTTCACGCTTAGCTTATTCTCGCTGAGGCTTATATTCAAGCAACGAAATCATTTCAATCCCAAGCTAAATCAATTGGAAGAGCCTCTTTTTTGCGAACGAACTTTTGATCAAGACAGTCTGAATCACGCTCAAAAGCACCGACCAAAACCGAGCAATTGAACAAAGGCATGTAGACCACGCTGTGGCGAAAAAAACTGTTAGTTAACAAAAGCAAACGATTTTGTTTTCCAACTGCGTAAAAGTTAAGTTATACGAAAGCATGCTGTTTGATTACTGCGCTGAGTGCAGGCTTTGCTGCCACGTCGAGGATGGATATCCGCCACTCGAAGTTTCACTCACCAGAAAAGAGAAAGCGCAGCACGAGAGGATCTGCATTGAAACAAACTGCCGGCATCTGGCTGCGACGGGATGCACTCTTGGTGAAGACAAACCGTTCAGCTGCAAGCTTTACCCTTTAGCCTACAATCCTTCTGAAAGACGGTTTTATTACGACACTGAATGTCCTTTGATGCCTGAATATCTGCGGCAGCTCAATGACGATCAAAGCGACGCCACCCAGCATCTAAAACAGATGCGTTCCGAAATAAACGCGCTTGAAAAAAGCGATGCAAAATTTCTGACAGCAAACTTCGCAGTCGATCAAGACTACTTTGCTCTCGAGACACTTCCTCAATAACACCCCACCCTCAGTCCAAGTCTGAATGAACAGCCCCATCTACAATTCGATCACATCCAGAAAAGCAACATCGCCTAGGACTCGGATTCGCGAACTCGGCAACCAAAGCTGGACACCGAAGAATCTGTGCATCGAGAGCTATCACAACGACATTCTATATTATACGTGCCGATGGGATGCTTTGTGTCCCTACATAGACGTCAATGAGGAGATGCTGGCGACCGTTCCCCGGCCATTCATCGTTTACGCGCTTCCACCGGACAGCCCCTATGGAGTCCGAATCGGTGACCAATACGGACTGGTGAATGTGGCTTCAGAGGAGTTCGAAGAAGATCCGCGCAGAGCTCGGAAATTCAAAGAGATTCAGAAGCGCTACACCCGGTTCAGCCACTCTGAGGCAGTGATTCCGGGTAAAGATCTTTCGATCAAAGATGTGATGTCACTGGGAGGACAGCACTTCGAAGACTGCTTTATTGACGACGCAGAGGTCGCTGGATTTGTGGATTACGTCCGAAAACTGGATGTATTGGTTCTGAAAGTGCACGACGAACACGGGGAGTTGGTGCTGAGCGACGTGTCCATTTTGCTTCCGGCTTACAGCCAGGTGTATGGGAGCTTCTGCCAGTGGAACCGCAATTTCTCGAGTCGTTCCCCGGGGCTCTACGCCTGCCTGCTTGCGAGCCGATGGGCCGCCAAACACGGATTTAAATTCTACAACCTTGGCCCGGTTGGGGACTATGGATACAAGTCATTGTTTGTCACGGACTTTGAACCCATCTACGCCCTTGCTCTCACCGACCCGGATCATCCGCTTGCAAAGGATCACACCTCTCCGCTGAACATCGATTTCAAGCCCGAGGAGTGGAATCAGGTCTACCGCAATCCAAACAATCGGTTCTGATCCCAGTTCAGAGCAACCGCTGGGGCGCCAGTTCTTAAAGCCCAAGGCGTCGCAGAATTTTGCCGGGCGACAAAATTCGTCCACGCCAACGGCCGGACCCTCGCAATCTAACCGATTGCGGGTGAATTTTCCCGATACTCCTGAAGCTTGTTGCGCAAAGTCCGGATGCTGATCCCCAGTGTCTCGGA
>JBILLC010000011.1:0-13280 GCA_044376275.1 Chthoniobacteraceae bacterium
GACCACCCCGGGCGGCAAAGCGCTCAAGTTTTATGCAAGCGTGCGCTGTGACATCCGACGGATCGGCGCCATCAAAATCGCGGATGGCACTGTCACCGGAAACCGCACCAAATTGAAGTTGGTGAAAAACAAAGTGGCGCCACCGTTCACCGAGGCGGAGTTCGACATCATGTACAACGAGGGCATTTCCTCAACGGGAGCGCTTCTAGATCTTGCGCTGGAGAAGGGCATCGTTGAGAAACGCGGTTCGTGGCTTTCTTACAAGGGATCCCAGCTCGCACAGGGTCGTGACGCCGCTAAAGAGATTCTCAAAAGCAACGAGGAGCTCTACAATGAGATTGAAGCGGCTGTGAAAGCGAAGCTCGACGAGAACTCGGGCAAATAGCAGGCACTCCGCAGTCGCTCCACCCTCCAAACAAGTTTCAAATTTCGCTCGGCTGCCTCCAATGAATCGCCAACTGGCGGATGGAGACAGCCGATTGCGGTGCAGGCGAAGGCCAACTCAGCAGGCATCCTTTTGAAGTGTGACCAATGGACTGGGAAACACCTCTTAAAGGTCTTGCGTGGATTCCCCCTCAGCGCGTCCGTCAGCTCGAGCGCTTCGGCATCAACACCGCTGGCGAACTGCTCTCGCATTTCCCGCGGCGCTGGGAGGACCGCAATCGCTTCGACCATTTTCCGCAGGGTGAATCGGACAAGCCCGTCTGCGTCTGTGGCCTTGTCCAATCGGCTTCGCTCCGGCGTTTGCCTGGCCGGGCGCGGATGTTCGAGGCCAAGTTGGTGGATGAGCGGGGCCATTTGCTCGCGGGCCAGCTGACCGTGCGCTGGTTCAATTTGTTTTGGGTCGAAAAAGTGATCGCCGCGGGCCAGCGACTGGTGGTTTTTGGAAAACCGAAGCGACGCGGCAGGCAGATCATTCTCGATCAGCCAGAATTCGAGGTGCTCGAGGACGACAATGAGATCTCCATCCACTTGCAGCGTATCACGCCGATTCATCGCGCCACCGAGGGGCTCTCCACTAAAGTGATCCGGTGGTTGATCTGGGAGGCTCTCAAACGCGTGAATCCTGCCAGCATGCCAAACCTCATCCCGCCATCGCTTGATTCTTTCCAGCGGGTGGAGGCGCTGCGGCAGATTCATTTTCCTGATAGCTTTGAAACGCTTTCAAGGGCTCGCAAACATCTGGTGCTTACCGAATTTTTCGGAATCCAACTCTGCATCGCCACGCGCAGGGCCGAGCAAATGGCAAAGCCCGGCCTGGCGCATGCAGGCGCGGGGCTGTTGATGGAGCGTTTGCACCAGAGTCTCCCTTTCCCGCTCACCGGTGCGCAGTCGCGTGCGATCGCCGAGATTCGCTCGGATCTTGCTTCGCTCCGTCCAATGAACCGGCTGCTGCACGGTGATGTTGGCGCCGGTAAAACGCTGGTCGCCCTTTCTGCAATGCTCCTCACCGTTGAAGCGGGGTTCCAAGCCGCGCTGATGGCGCCGACCCAGATCCTCGCGGAGCAGCATTATTTGAACTTTCAGCGCCTGTGTACGCCTCTTGGGATCCGCGTTGCATTGCGCACCGGCAACCGCCGCGAGGAGAGCGGGCCGCTACCGCTTTTTGATTCGGATCTTTGGCAGAAGGCCGTCGTTTCTGGGGACGCCAACCGGCCGACGCGCCCCGTTGAGGGAGAGCCGGACATCATCATCGGCACGCACGCGCTGCTGTATGGCGAATCAGAGCTGCCGCGGCTCGGTCTCGCGGTGATCGATGAACAACACAAGTTCGGTGTGGTTCAGCGCGCAAAGCTCCGCGACCAAGGGCAGCTGCCGGACATGCTTGTGATGACTGCAACGCCCATTCCACGCACCCTCACGATGAGCCTCTACGGAGACTTGGACGTTTCTGTGTTGGACGAGCTGCCGTCAGGCCGCGGCAAAATCATCACCGGATTGCGCGATTCAGCCAAATTGCCTGATGCCGTCAAATTCCTGAGCGAACAACTCGAGGCAGGACGTCAGGCTTACATCGTCTATCCGCTCATCGACGCATCTGAAAAAATGGAGTCAAAGGCGGCGGCGGCGGAATTTGAGCGATGGAAAACCCTGCTGGCCCCGAAGACTTGCGCTCTTTTGCACGGCCGAATTTCGCCAGAGGAAAAAGACGCGATCATGGAGCGGTTCCGCAAAAACGAAGTGCACGTGCTCATCGCGACCACGGTGATTGAAGTCGGCATCGATGTTGCGAATGCAAATCTGATGCTGATTGAAAACGCAGAGCGCTTCGGGCTTGCACAGCTTCACCAGCTGCGAGGGCGCATTGGACGAGGAGCCCACAAAAGCTACTGCATTCTGTTGGCTGACCACGCCGACCCCGAGGCGGTGGAAAAGTTAAAGATTCTCGAGCGCACCTCGAATGGATTCGAAATCGCCGAGGCCGATTGGGAAATGCGCGGCCCGGGAGATTTATTGGGGACGGCTCAGAGCGGGTTGCCGCCGATCCGGATTGGAAATTTGATTAGAGACACCGAATTGATGCATCAGGCGCGGGGCGCGGCATTTGTTGTCATTGAAAAAGACCCGACCCTCTCGCAGGCAGACAATGCGATTTACAGACAGCTAATGGGCGAAACCAGGCGGCTCGAGTTCTCGCAGGTGAGCTGAGGCGCATCAGTGGGCAGCCAACGCAAAGTGCTCGTTCAATCCCGCGTATACTCCCCCGATCCGCAACAACCCGGCGTGCGTACCTTGTTCGACGATTTCGCCGTCCTGCAGGACAATGATCTGATCCGCGTTTCGGATGGTGCTTAAACGATGCGCAACAACAAAGCTCGTGCGACCGCTTAAAAGAGTCGCCAGCGCGTTTTGGATACGTGCCTCAGTTAACGCATCAATCGCGCTTGTCGCCTCGTCCAAAATCAGAAGTCTCGGATTAATCAGCAGCGCTCGTGCAAAACTCACCAACTGTCTTTGTCCCACTGAAAGATTCGCTCCACCCTCGCCTACCTGGGTTTGGAATCCATCGGGTAATGTTTCAATCAGATCTCGGAAGCTGAGTTGCTCCGTCACGGCGATGACCTCTGCCTCGGTCGCAGCCGGTCGGGCAAACCGGATGTTCTCCATAACGGTTCCCTCAAAAAGAAAGCTTTGCTGATGCACAACGCCCATCTGCGCATGCAGCGAGGTGGAACTGATTTTTTGGATGTCGATTCCATCGATGAAGATCTGTCCGCTCGTGGGGAGATACATCTTCGAGATGAGACTGGTGATGGTGGTTTTTCCACTGCCGGTGTGTCCAACCAGAGCCACCGTCGCGCCGGGAGGCGCCACCAAATTGATGTTGCGCAGCACCGGCCTGCCGATCTCGTATTCAAACCCCAGTCCCTTGAGTTCGACCTGCGCGCCCCCTGACTTGGCCTTGCTTTCGAGAGCAGGTGCCGGAAGTTCGATGCAATCTGGAGCGTCTTGCCACGCTGGGGGCGCATCCAGCATTCGAAAGACGCGCTCTGCTCCAACCATCGCAGAGAGCGCAGAGGCGTACAGATTACCAAGAGCCTTCAATGGCTCAAAAAACAGCGCGGAAAGAAATAGGAACTGTACGATGTTGCCCACGGCATTGGCCGATCCCATTGATAACACGCGCCAGCCGCCAAAGAGCAGAATTGAAGCAGTGAACAGCTGCGTCTTGAACTCGAGCATCGGTAGGAAAATCGCGGAGGTACGGGCGGAAATCATATTGTAACGAGCCTGATCCCCAACCAAGTCCTTGAAATAACCGGCATTCAATTCTTCACGCACAAAACCCTGCGTGACCTTCACGCCGCTCACGGTTTCTGTGAGTGTCGCCGTGATCCGACTGAAGCTCTCACTCGCGCGGCGCTGTGCGTCAGCAACGCGCGAGGTGAACGTCCGATTGAGCACCCACACGATCGGACCGATCGCCGCCACCATGCCAAAGAGCACCCAGTCATAATAAATCATCAGCACAGCCGCCACAAGCATCTGGCCGAATTGGACAATCCCGATGAAGACAACGTCCTGTACACCCGTGCGGATGCTATCGACGTCGGAGGTGACCCGCCCAATGATTCGCCCCACCTTTGTCGTGTCGAAAAAGACCATCGGCATTTTTAGAATATGCCGAAAAAGTGCAGCGCGCAGATCATGAATCACCGCTTCGCCTAATTGAAGTGCGTATTTGTAGCGGTAATGGAAAGTGAAATTTGTGAACGCCGCCAAAGCCGCAAATCCAAGCGCACCGGCAATGATGCCGGCCGCGTCGCGGTGCTCAATCGGGCCGTTCACGACCGCACCCATCGCCCAAGTGCAAAGCGGCAGCAAAATCGACCGCAACACAACGTGAAACACCAGAAGATTGCGGACGCGCGCATGCGGTTTTGCGTATTCAAAAACTCTTTTAAGCAGTGCGAAAACGCTGAGCTCCGGACGATACTGCAAATCCTCCGGATCGCGTTTTACATGCGTGAGTGGGACGTTGGCGGATTTCATTCTGGAAGCCCCGCCCCATCGGTTTGAATTTGTGCCGATTCAAAATAATAGCCCGGCTGCCGCATCAGTTCATCGTGCGTTCCGCGTTGCACGATGCGACCTTTCTCCAGCACGAGGATAAGCGATGCCCGTTTAAGCATGCTCGGACGATGCGCCACGACAAATGTCGTGCGGTTCGCCATTGCTGCCTCCATCGCCTCGACAATCTCATGCTCGGTCCCCGGGTCAACAGACGCTGTCGGGTCATCAAGAAGTAGAATAGAGGGCTCTAGAAGTAATGCCCTCGCAATGGCAATGCGCTGCTTTTGGCCGCCTGAAAGCCCCACACCAGCCTCGCCAAGCACCGTGTCGTAGCCTTGCGGCAGTTCGGAAATGAAATCGTGCGCCGCTGCAATACGCGCGACCCTCTCAATTTGAGCGGGAGTCGCGTCGGGTTTTCCAAATGCGATGTTTGCCGCGACTGTGGTGCTGAATAAAAAGCTGTCCTGAAAAACCAACCCCACGCTCTGGCGCACTTGACTCAACTCGAGGGAACGGGCGTCGAGTCCGTCGATTTTAATGCAACCCGAGGACGGGTCGTAGAAGCGCGGGATCAGGCTAAGCAGCGTGCTTTTTCCGCTCCCAATCGGCCCCACGATTGCCACGCATTGGCCGGGATGCGCTTCAAAGCTGATGTCCGTGAGAACCGGCTCTTTTCCATAATCAAAGCAAACGTTTTGGAAGGAAACCGCCCCGCCAATTTTATTCAGCCGTGTCGCGTTGTTGGGGGACTCAATTTGAACCGGGGCATCAAGAATTTCAAAAACGCGTGCCGCGGCGCGAAAGCATTGCTGAGTGGTGTTTGCGATGTTGCCGATTCCTGCAATTTGACCTGCAAACTGCTGCAGAATCGCGGCAAACCCAACCAGTCCGGTTCCGATTCCAATTTCGCCACGCACAGCCAGAAGCCCTCCATACCCAAGCAGCACGATCACGTTTGCCTGGCTTAGCAGCAGAATCATCGGCACAAAAACAGTCACACGCTTGAAAATCCAGTGCTGTTCATCGCGGAGAATATCGTTGGCTTGCTCAAACTTTCCAACCTCCGCTGCCTCGCGTCCAAACGCTTTGATCACCCGAATGCCACGGATGCTTTCGGCAAGGCGCTGCACAAGAGTGTCATTTAACTCGCTGGAACGCTTGTAACCCGCCTGAACTTTCTTTGAGAAGATCGAGGATGCGATCCAAACCAGCGGCATCGTCCCAATACATGCGAGTGTGAGTTTGACGTGGACGGCAAGCATGTAGCCAAGCGAAGCCACGACTGAAACGGTCAGTAGAATAATCTGGAATAGCACCCCGTCCACAAAGAGACGCACCCACTGAATATCCCCGCCCACGCGGTTGATGAGGGAACTGCTTGTGTTCGAATCAAAGAAACGGAAGGAAAGGCGTTGCAGCTTGTCGTAGCACCGCGCCCTGAGGTCAACCACCAGACGTCCCTGCAGCAGTTCTCCGAACCAAACGCCATTGAGGTACCCCAGCAGAAAGCGAAGTGCGGCCATGGCCAGAATACCGCCTGCGATCGCCGCAAGCACCTGAAGTGGCGACCAATGCTCCGGCGGCATCAGCCGTGCCGGCCAAGCGGGTGCCCGCGCCGAGGAATCAACCGCATGCCGCAGTGAATCGATCCCAAGCCCCATCAGGCCGATCGCAACCATCCCTAAGCCGAGCAGCACAAGCTGGCTGAGTAAAATTTTCACACAACCCCAGCGGTACCGCCACGTCATGGCGAGCAGTCGCCAGATCAGTTCTCGATGAGTTGGTTCGTAGGCTTTCGACTCCGCGGCGTTCAATGCAAAATACAGGGATGGTTCGAGGTGTCACTTTGGTTGCGATCCGATCCGGAGGCAAGAGGCGCGTCCATCGAATTTGGGTTCGCCCTTATTTTCTGGCGGCGACAGTAGACCAACGCCGCTTCGCGAGCCTGTCCGCTTGATAAAGCGCACATGAGGAGAGACTCACTCCAATCCTTCCAGCGCCTTCTCTGCATCAGGGCTTTCCGTTAACGCCTCAAGATTTTCTTTTCGTGCGCAGAAAAACGTGCGTGCGAGGAAATAAATCTGGAATGGAAAAACAATCCAAAAAGGCGTGCACCAGAGGTTAAGCGCGATGTTGGCGCCACTTGTCCAAGCGCCGGCGGTGGTGCGAAGTCGTAACCATAGTCTGGTGGCGTGGATAGGCAGCTCCAGAAACAGCAGATAGCTGATCAGCATCATCACGGACCCCACCAGGTAAGGGGCGTATTTTGGGTGATCCGGTGAGTCCGTGGACATCACGGCCATAAACATGCAAAGCCATGGACCAAAAACCATGCCGATATGTGATTGGATCTTGATCGATGTTGTCAGTCTCCTGCGATGCTTCAGAAACTCTGGCGAGCACTGTGCCTCCAGGGACTGCTCCAAGACCGGATCGATTCGCAGCCGCCATTTCAAAAACCAATGGAGGGCGAATTGAAGCAGTCCAAGCAAGATGGCCGCGACTCCGATAAAAATCTGATCCTCCATTTGGACAACGTGACTTGGGGTGAAAGCACAATCGGAAGTTGTCAAATGACCTGAACGGCCGACCGAAGCGCGAGCCAGTGAATCGAGCTAGCTGCGGACGGTCAATCTTTGAAGCAGCGACGCATCCGGGCACAAGTAGATTGGCGGAGATGCGGGATCCTCGCACCGTTTCGAATGGCGCGGCAGGGTTGAATTCACACAACGACCAGTCCGCTCGGGTGGGGGAATAAGTGAGCCAATGACTAAGAAATCGCTGCCTTCGGCTCTGGGAAGCTGGGCTTAGTTCCATCCCAGATTTTCCGGAGTGTCCGTGAGGAAGCGCATCACGGGGCCGTGGCTGCTCACGAGCTGTTTCCAGAGTCCTGGCTGCGAGTCGGGATCGAGCAGGGATTGGTCTGGGTCATGCACAATCCAAGTTTTCTGGGCGAGCTCCCGCTCGAGTTGGCCCTTGCTCCAGCCGGAGTAACCGGCGAACACGCGCAAAATGGTGCCCTCCTCCTCGAGGATGCTCTCCGCGCTTTCAATCGTGATGTCGTGCCGCCAATTCCATCTGCCAACGTCCTCGTTCCAGCGGAAGGCTGCGAGCAGGATCTGGTCTTCGCCAACGGGTCCGCCGATGTACACCGGAGCCATCGAGAGCTGTCCAAGGTCGCGCTCAGGCATGATTTGATTGAGTCGGCGGCCGCTGGGTCGGTTCAGGGCAACCCCGAACGCGCCGTCCTCGGTGTTGTGCATCGAGAGGAAAACAATGCTGCAATTAAAGTTTGGATCCCTCATTCCGGGATGAGCGAGGAGCACGGAGCCGGCGAGAGATTGGGAGCTGGGATCGAATTCGCGCACGGTGATAGCCTGCGAATTTCGCGGGCGGACGCAAGGATTCGATTGCAAAAGGGGGTTCCGCAGCTGCCCTGAGGCGGGCGGAAAACTTGGGTTGACTTGGGTTCGGAGTGAAATTCCCAAAACTTTTTGCGGGCCTCCATCGTAGGCAAGGGTGAAAGCCCTTCTCCCTAGTCAACGCCCCGAAACTGCGATGCGGAAGGAAACTGCGGTGCAGAGGTAAACTGCGATGCAGTGCGGGGTGAACGGTGGGGAGGCCAAACCAATAAACCAAAATAAACCAACGAACCGAGGAACAAGCATATGACAACATTAGTACGATATCCCAACCCCGAAACGACCACTTGGAGCCCATTCGACCGACTCTCCGCGTTGCGGCAGGAGATGGAGCGTCTCTGGGACTGGAACATGGGTGCGAGGACAACTCCGGTGAGCGGCGGATGGTCGCCGGCGCTGGACCTCTTTGACACGGAGGACAAGTTGATGGCGGTGGTTGAGCTGCCCGGTCTGAGCAAGGATCAGATCGAGATCGCTTATCAGGATGGGGTGCTCAACATCAGCGGCGAACGCAAGTCGGACCTACCCGAGGGCAAGGACACGGAAGTGTACCGTTCGGAGCGCTGCACCGGCAAGTTCCAGCGCAGCCTGACGCTGCCGTTCACAATCCAGTCGGATAAGATCCGGGCCAACTACAAGAACGGGGTATTGAGCATTGAGCTTCCAAAGAGCGAAGAAGCCAAGCCTCACAAGGTGGCGGTGTCGGTGGCGTGAACCGAGCTGGGTTCGGGGTGCCGCCGTGCCAAACACGGGTGACGGGGTGGCCCGCTCCGGCTGGTTGCCGGGGCGGGCGGGCAGGGGAAAAAAGCGAGGAAAAGCCTAAGCCGCCGGCGGTCACGGCCGCTGCGGGCCCGGGGATCTTAAAAAGTGCAACCCGAGGATACACGCAGCGAGATGCGCTGCTTCGAATCAGAATGCATCCCCCCGGAGCAGGCACATAGCATTACTATGAACACCTACTCTATCCACGGACCATGGCCTGAGAATCCGGACTTGGATTATCTTTCGGCGGAGTTGATCGAGGCATTTGCTCTTGAATCTCGGAATTTTGAGCGGGATTGCTTCAACTCCCCGCCGCGAACGCACGATGCGAGAAGGGATGATCTGCGGGATCACAGCGCGTTAAACTCGCGCAAAAAGTCTGTGGTTGTTCCGTGCCCGCGTACGGTTCCGCGCTGCAGCGGCCTTCGAGATTAGAAGCATTGGCCAGACAGGCGGACTTAGCATCAGCGGGATTCCTTGCCGTAGCAAACCGAAGCGAACCGGAGCAAAACGTTTATCCACTCGCCTGCATTGCGTGCGGCGACTCGGCAGTCAGTCGGGTGAAGTCAACGCACGGATGTGGGGCTGAGTGCGCATCTGCGCTCGATTTGCATTTGATTTGGGCAAGAGAGAGCTCTGAGGGTAAACGCATATCGGCTTTTTCCACGCATGCGATGAGCGTCCTGTGCGGGATCGAGCAGTGTCGTGGATTGGTACGCTGGATCTGTTGCGCGAATCAGTTTGCGGTGAGTTTTGCGATGAGATAACCGCTGATGTTTTGATGCTTTACATCCTGTGCGCCGGGGTAAACGAGTTCGCATGCAACTCCAGTAGCCTTGCAATGGCTCTGCAAACCGACCCCGAAGTTTGCGCTGTGCGTTGGATCTTTTTCGTCCTGTCCCATGGCCGGCGGATTTGCATAGAAGAGATAAATGTCCGGATCATCCTTGGACACCAAAGCGTATGGGGAGTACTCCACGATCCATGGCAGGATGCTTTCGCGTTTCGCTAAAAACTCATCGAAAGAGGAGGTCTTCTTTGCGGCATCGGCTGCAATTCCGAATGCATGTGCGCCGTACCTGCTGTTGGGAGTCCACTCCTTCATTTGCGCTGGATCCAGACTAGTCTGGGCTCCGTTGACCGCAGCGCAGAGCAGGCGTGTGGATTCCCTTGCCACCGGATCCGGGCTTTTGAGGTCGGCCAGATCATCATGAAAAGCGAGCCATAGCGAAGTGCAAGCACCAGCCGACCCTCCGCTTGCTGCGATCCGCTTTTTGTCGATGTTCCATTCTGCAGCCTTGCTACGCACAAATTGCAAAGCACGTGCCGCATCGTGCAGTGGTCCTTTCACTGGAGGAGTGACTCCATCGGCCGTAGACTCCGCGATGAAACGGTATTCGACAGAAACCACGGAAATACCTTTGGCGAGCATATCGTTTAGAAGTGCCGGATACAGCCCGCTGCTGCGATTGCCGCCCTGCCACCCCCCGCCGTGGATAAAAAACAAAAGTGGCGTGGGCTTATCACCGGCGGCCTTCCAAAAATGCATCACCTGCTTGGAATGTGGGCCGTAAGAAACGTTTGCCTGCGTGGGGGTGGGGTTGTACTCGGGTTCGGCAGGGGCGGCTTTGGCCGCCGGTGCTGGCGGGGATGTCGCTGGTTGATTGGATGTCGAGGGTTGCTGGCCTTTGGGCGTATCCGCACCGAGAAAAGGGGCCGTTGCTAAAAGTGAAAAAATCGGCACTGAGCGCGCGAGGAGACGGAAGGCTGACTTGGGGGTAATGTGATTCATCATCGAAAGCATGAGTCGTCGAGATTCAAAAATATTAGGTTGATCGACAACTTCGTCGCCCGGCCAGACTGCAAAGTTTTGTTCGCGCGCCTTTTTTTGGGAAGGTGTCTGCGCATTGAAGCCGCGATGAAGCCGACAGGAATGGCGGTCTTTATTTTTTAGCGCCGACCGTGTTCGGTAAGTTTTTGAAAACACACACTCAGACCAAGCCTGCCTGCTTGGCGATCATCCATTGGCCGCAGGTCGTTGCGTTCGCGGGTGCACGTGTGGCGGTAACGCCTATCAAGTCAAAAGCTTTTTCATAGCGTGCGCACAGGTCATCGTCGCCGATTAACGTGATTAATGTGATATTTGGCAGCACATTTCCAAAAGCCACGGTGGCTGCCGCGATTTCAATGCCGGTGAGAATTCCAGACAGGTAATCCGGCAGTCCCTCCGGGGGGATTGAGCCCATCAGTCCCGCAGTTCGCGCCGAGAAGATCAGGTGCGAAGCTTGCTCGGGTGAATCCAAGCCAAGGCGGACGCCCGTCTCAAAATGAGACGGACTGTGCGCCCCAAAAGACATCAGCCTTCCGAGGATGCTGTGTTTGGTGAGTAGTCCGTAGAGCTCGCCGGTCATGTAGGTCCGGAAGCAACCGATGGATCCGTCGGCTTCGACCCACGCCCATTTGCTGTGTGTGCCTGGTAAAACACACAGGCTGCCCGGTGTGATGTTTGCGCCCCAGACCTGGGTCTCCTCCCCGCGCATCACATCGAATTGTCCGCTCGTCGCCAAGCATCGCAAGCCCGGGGCGATGTGGAGTTGGCGCTTTGCAGCGGTCTGTTTCGGGAGATCAATCCCGACATGTGTCAGGTTTTTTGCAGCCTGCGCGAGAGTGGCTGGGCAATCAAGGTAAGGCGCCTCTTTCCAGCCTTGGCGACTGCCAATCATGCCGCTGGCGATTAGCGGGCACGAATATTCCTCAAGCCAGTCGCCAATCAGTGATACCAATGCCTCCCTGAATAAACCGTCTTTGACGGCCATGATCCCGCACGGCCCGCTCCGGTGCTCGAGTTCGTTCGCGTGTTGGTCCAGCAAACTAGCGCGCAAGTTGGAGGTACCCCAATCAAGCGTGATCAAAGCGGTGTTATTCATGTGCGGGCGAGCATTCAGTTCTGAGTCCACGATTTCATATCCTCACGAGTCCCGTGCAAACGTCTCGCGAAGTCTGTTTGGACAGGTACGTGCCGAATCACCAAGATGGGTAGTATCCAAGATTGGAGCGCGCGCAACGCGCTTTCACGATTGAGTTGATCAGCAACAGACATGGTTTTCGCCCGAGTTTTCGAGGCAATCATTTTTGTGAAGCGTTATCCATGCCACGCTGTGTCATTTTATTTTGAATAATGCGCCGCAGGATCCGCTCCGATGCACCCTCTGAAAATAGAAGCCGCTCTTGACCAACGGGACTCCCTTCGAAGTTCGCCGATCGGTTGGGCGGTGAATGCGAACAGCGTTAGAATCCTCTCGGTCATGCCTAAATTTTTTATAAGCATGCAGTCCATTTACAGAAAGCTGTACACGGGACTGGATTGCTAAGGGTTCAGGACATTGGGATGGGGAGTAGACTGATCAATGATGCCCTTCAGTTTCGCGGGCTCTTTCCACGCGCTTTTGCCCTGGGCAAGCATCACAGGAATCATAGCGGGCGGCTTCGCCGACGTGCGTTCCTGAGTGATTTGAGAATCGGAAACGATCAAAAAAATATGAATCAACGATTTGCGTTCATTTTGAGTTAAGGTTCAGGCTCTAACTTTAATCAATAAGTGTTCAAAACCCATCAATTCTAACCCCAGATCCGGTTCAATGATATGAAGTCCACCCATCCAAAATCTTTCGTGGCATCTCTTGCCGTTTTTGTTGTTGTAATCGCACCCAACAAGCAGGTGCAGGCGGTCACTGGAGCAGTTGCCGTTGGAGCGCCGAAGGCACCCGGTGCGCCTGCCCCCGCACCGACAGCGCCTGTGCTGAAGCCTGGGACGCCTGCGGTTGGAGGTCCTGCCGCTGGAGCGCCGAAAGCACCCGGTGCGCCTGCCCCCGCACCGACAGCGCCTGTGCTGAAGCCTGGGACGCCTGCGGTTGGAGGTCCTGCCGCTGGAGCGCCGAAGGCACCCGGTGCGCCTGCTTCCGCACCGACAGCGCCTGTGACGAGGCCCGGGACGCCTGCGGTTGGAGGTCCTGCCGCTGGAGCACCGAAGGCACCAGTCGCCTCGGGGATTCGCCCTGCAGCACTTGTTTCTCCCGCTTCCCCAAGACCCCCTGTAAAATGAACAGACGCCAAGGTGACTAAGCCAAGTTGGGAGTGGTCTTTTGACAGCAGGCAAATCCTTATTTTTTTCAGCCGCGGTCACAATAGTCGTTTTCTTGATGTGTCTCGGTCAGAGATTTCCCCCCAAGCAAGACGGTTCAATAGTCGTTTGTCGGCTGGTTTGTGCGTGAGGATGGCATTCACATCAATGCCACTTCCGAGGCGAACATTGTTTTAGACAATCCAGCCTTGGCACTTTTGGAGAAAAGGCACTTCGCCGAAAAATTGAGGGGCCGCCAGCGTCAGGGAGCAATGGAATAGTCTTGCTGCGGCCTTGTCGTTGAAGGTTGAAGAAATTGATTGCGTTCGAGGAGGCGGTTGCGAAATCGAGGGCAGAGAAGGCAACGTACTCTGCAACGTTCCGGAGCTCTGTCGGAATGTGGGGAGATATAGCGCGGATGGACACAGTCGCTGCTTGCATTTTGGGGAGGCGCTCTTCAC
>JBILLC010000328.1:0-3666 GCA_044376275.1 Chthoniobacteraceae bacterium
CTTCAGCGCCATTCGCAACAACGACAAAGTCGGCCTGCTGCTCTTCTCCGATCACGTCGAACTATTCATCCCCCCGCGTCGTGGCAGACGCCACGCACTGCGTATCATCCGCGAAATTCTTTTCTTTGAGGCCAAGGGGCGCGGCACCGATATTGCAGGCGCCCTCGAGCGTCTCAACAGGCTCATCCACCGGCGCAGTGTCGTCTTTCTGGTGAGCGATTTCCAAGCCGAAGACTACTCAAAACAACTTTCCATCTCAGGACGCCGTCACGATCTTGTGGCCATGACACTCGTGGATCCACGCGAAGAGACGCTTCCCGACATGGGCACCGTCCGGCTCGAAGACGCCGAGACGGGCGAGATCCTCGAAGTCGCAACAGGCAGCGCAGCCGTTCGCGAAGCATACGCGGCAGCCGTCGCAAGACGCGCGGAAAAACTCTCCCAAGAACTCCGCCGCGCCGGTGTCGACCGAGTCTCACTCCGAACCGATCGCGATTGGCTCCCCGCGCTCCAAACGTTCTTCAAAAACCGCGAACGCCGCGCAGGAGTGAAGGCATGAAAGGCACGGGACATTTTCGAAGAGGAAAATCGCGGCCTGCCGTGCAACTCGCCCTCGCTTACGCAATGCTGTTTTGTTGCGCACAGCTCAAAGCCCAGGCTCCACCGATCTCCAGCGGACAAGCATCCCAGTCCATCACGGCGGATCCGAACGCTCTCCCGCAATTCGGGGGACCGGGCGCGGGGACGTCCGGACTGCCCGGCATCGGGACCATGGTCCCCGGCGCGGCAGGGCAGGAAGAGCTGCGCGATATTGCACCACCAATTGACGTGCCTTTTTGGAATTGGAAAACCATCGCCATCGCCTCGATTACCGGCTTGTTCGCGCTTGCCAGTGTGATCTGGGCCGCCCGCGCATGGATGCAACGCGCACGCCCTGCGCCACCACCGCCGGACCCCGTTGAAGTGGCACTCAAGGCACTGAACAACCTGCGCGGCACCGGAGGCGAAAACCTCTCCGACCGCGATTTTGCTGCGACAGCAGCGGAAATTCTGCGGGCGTTTCTGGAGGCCAAATACGGTTTGAATGCGCCACGGCAGACCACCGAGGAATTCCTTAACTCGATTCAAGAGACCCACCGATTCGGCGCGAACGAAATCCAGCTATTGCGCTCCTTTCTGGGCCAGTGCGACGTGATTAAATTCGCAAAAGGCGTTGCAGGAACCGCGGCGAGAGCGGAGTTGTTGCTTATGGCCGAGAAAACGGTGAGAGGAGAGACCGCATGAACCTAGGCGCCGGACTTCTGGTTTGGGAAACACCGTGGGCGTTTGCTCTGCTGGGGTTGATCCCAGTCTTCATCTGGCGCTTCGGCCGACACGGCGGCGCGCCCGCAATCCGTTTTTCGGGAGTCTCCATTCTCAAAGACCTCGGCACACCGGTGAAGGAACGCTGGGGACGGGTGCGCATTGGTTTGCTGCTGTTGGGTTGGTCGGCGATGGCGCTCGCAATGGCACGCCCCCAACTCGCAAAAGACGTGGAAGTCATCAAGGCCAGCGGCGTGGATATCTTGATCGCTCTGGATGTGTCGCGCTCGATGCTTGCCGAGGATTTCACCATCGGCTCCCAGCGCGCCACACGCATCGAGGCGGTCAAACAAATCACCGAGGAATTCATCGAAGGCCGCCCCAACGACCGGATTGGAATCATCGCCTTTGCGGGGCGCCCTTATCTGGTAAGCCCTCTCACCCTCAACCACGACTGGCTGAAACAGAACCTCAAGCGCATCAAGATCGGCATGGTGGAGGACGGCACGGCCATCGGGTCCGCACTCGCCTCGGCCTCTCGCCGTCTCGGAGACAATCCCGAGGCGCACACTCGTCTCATCGTACTGCTTACGGACGGCGATAACAACGCGGGACAGATCAGCCCGAACACTGCAGCTGAGGCCGCACACGCGCTTGGAATGAAGGTTTACACCATCTGCGCGGGCAGCCGCGGCTACGCGCCGATTCCAGTGCGCGACATGTTTGGCAACACCACCTATCAGCAAGTACTGGTCACGGTAGACGAGGCTCAGGTGCGGCGGGTTGCCGAAATTGGGGGCGGCAAATTCTATCGCGCAACAGACTCCCAGTCGCTCAGGAATATCTTTTCCGAAATCGATCAACTCGAAAAAGTACCAGTGGAAGCCCAGCGCTCCCGAAGTTTTCGGGAACTGTTTTTCTGGCCTTTGGGGCTTGGGGTGGCGCTGACAGCCATCTCCCTGCTGTGGTCGCTCAGTATCGGGAGGAGACTCCCATGATCTTTCAAAAAAAACCACGATTCACTTCAACGCCAACACGCCACTCGGGTCTAAGGTTGTAGGTGCTAGATGAACTTTCTCATGACTGGCTTTCTTGCAAACATTCATCTCACGCTCGCACTGACTGAACCGGCGATCCGGGATTCGTTTTCAGGCGGAGCCGCTTCGCTGGACCGGCTTAAATTCGCCGAACCAGCTGGATTTGCCATTCTGCTGCTGACGCCGATTCTAGGCGCCCTGTGGCTTTTCTCCGTGGACCGATCCAAAACGCAGGTCGCCCGGATGGTTGCCCTGCGACTGAGGGATTTGCTGGTCGGTGAGGCC
This sequence comes from Chthoniobacteraceae bacterium, assembly GCA_044376275.1. GTDB lineage: Bacteria > Verrucomicrobiota > Verrucomicrobiia > Chthoniobacterales > Chthoniobacteraceae > Chth-196. The sequence goes on from JBILLC010000328.1 coordinate 2,625, forward strand.
CCTTGGCGCGGACTCCAGACCGCTTTACTCATCGCCGGGCTGGCACTCGCAGCGGTCGCAGTCGCGCGCCCGCAACTGGGCGAGATTCTGCAAGAGCGCAAGGGCCGGGGCCGCGATGTGATCATCGCGGTGGATGTGTCGCGCTCGATGCTTGCGGGAGATCTTCCCCCATCGCGGCTCAAGCGCGCGCAGATGGCGGCGGAGGATTTGGTGCGCCAGCTCAAAGGCGACCGCGTGGGGCTTGTCGCCTTTGCGGGTTCTTCCTTCCTGCAGGCACCGGTGACCGCAGACCACGCCGCCGTGCTAACCGCCATGCAAGAACTCGGCCCCGAACTCATCCCGTTACCCGGAACCAACATCGCCAGTGCACTGCGTTGCGCCGAGGAGGCATTCGACCATTCCGAGGGCGGCCAGCGGGCGCTTGTGCTCATCACCGATGGGGAGGAACTAGAGGAGGACGCCGTGGCGATTTCACAGGAACTCTCCGCTAAGATGCGGATTTTCACCGTGGGCGTCGGCAGTCCCGAGGGGGCTGTCCTCGCCGTGCCCGCGCCGCAGGGCGGCGGAATTGAATACATCAAGGATTCCTCCGGCAACGTGGTGCAATCCAAGCTGGATGAGGGAAGACTCAGGCAAATCGCGCAGGCGGGCGGCGGTTTTTACACAAGGTTGTTGTCCGGTCCGGCAGAGATGCGCAAAATCGCGCTAGAAGGAATAGCAGTCATGGACGAACACGAAGTGCAGCTGGAAGGCCGATCCGTAGCCATCGAGCGCTATCAATGGCCGCTCGGGGCCGCGTTGCTGCTGATTGCAACCGGATTTCTGATGAGCGAAGGCGTCAGACGCCGCGCAATCGCGCTAATCACCATCGGCCTGTTCGCGGGAGGCCTCGCCCCTTTGTTGCAACCGACTTCAGCGAGCGCAGCAGCAACAGGATCGGCGAATGGACTGGAGAAGGCGAATGCGGCATCCAACGCCACACCCGAGGGTGCCGCATCGAACTCGCGTCCAAGCTCGCTCGCGCGCAGCACAGGGAAAAAGG
>JBILLC010000329.1:0-3657 GCA_044376275.1 Chthoniobacteraceae bacterium
GCTGCGCGCGGTGGACACCCCTCTGCATGTTCATGATTTGCACGCCACCATCCTCTGGCTGCTGGGCTTGGGGAACATGGACTTGGTTTACAAGTACAAGGGGCGCCCGGAGCGCCCCACGCTCAACGAGGGCGAGCCATACAAGGCGATCGCTTCCTGAGATGCTCGAGGACCCGCGTTCGCGGCGCGGCTTGAGCCGGAAGGAAACAGTGGCCGGGAGGAATGGAAAGTGTCAAAATGGCGCAGCCGCCGCATTTTGTCGCCCATGAATCCCACCCTGTTGATTGTTGATGATGAAAAGCATACGCGCGAAGGCTTGCGCGCGTCTCTGGAGGATTCCTTCGATGTGTATGTCGCCGGTGATATCGCCGGCGCGCTGGGGGTTTTGGAGCGGGAATCCGTCGACCTGGTCCTCACCGATTTGCGCCTTGGCGGCGAGGACGGCATGCAGCTCATCGACCGGGTGCTGGCGCGCGCCCAGCCGCCGGTGGTTGTGATGATGACGGCCTACGGCTCGGTCGACGCCGCCGTCGAAGCGATGCGCCGCGGGGCGTATGATTTCGTCACCAAACCCGTCAACATCGACCGCTTGGAAATCCTGCTGCAGCGCGCGCTGCGTTCGCGCAAGGTCGAGGCGGAGGTGGTTGAACTCAAGAAGCAGGTCGAGAAGCGGTACGGGCTGGAGCGTTTGATCGGGGAATCGGCGGCGATGCAGGAGGTTTACGAAACCATCAAGCAGGTTGCACCGACCCGCGCCACGGTGCTCATCCAGGGCGAGAGCGGCACGGGCAAGGAGCTTGTGGCGCAGGCGCTGCACGCCCTTAGCGAGCGGCCCAAGCCGAAGTTTGTCGCAGTGCATTGCGCGGCCCTGTCGGCCCAGTTGCTCGAGAGCGAATTGTTCGGTCACGAAAAGGGCGCCTTCACAGGCGCCTCGGAGCGGCGCATCGGCAGGTTCGAGCAGGCCAATGGAGGCACGATGTTTTTGGATGAAATCGGCGAGATCGATGCCGCAACGCAGGTGAAGCTCCTGCGCGTGCTTGGCGAGGAGCGCAGTTTCGAGCGGGTGGGCGGCAACGCGCCCATCAAGGTGGATGTGCGTCTGGTGGCCGCCACCAACAGGGATCTCGCAAAAATGGTTTCTGAGGGCAAATTTCGCGAGGACTTGTTTTTCCGCCTGAGCGTTGTGCCGATCAGCCTGCCGCCCCTGCGCGCGCGCAAAGAGGATCTGCCGCTGCTGGTGCAGTCGATGTTGAAAAGTCTTTCGCAGGAAAATGGCAAGCCCTTCCGCGAATTCACTCCCGACGCGATGCAAGCCATTCTTCGGCACGACTGGCCCGGCAACGTGCGCGAATTGCGCACCGCGGTGGAGCATGGCGTTGTGATGGCAAGCGGACCGAAAATCACGCTGCGCGACCTTCCGCAAACCGTCAGAAACAGTGCTTCAAATGCGGGCGCTGTGGCGGTCGGGAACGCGCTCTCGGCCGTACCGCCGGCGGAGCGGTTGAATGTGCATCTCACCGAGGACTTGCTCATCGAGCAGGCCCTCGCAGAAACGCGCGGCAACGTCACGCAGGCGGCAAAACGACTGGGCATGAGCCGCCGCACTCTCCACCGGCGTCTCGCGGAAAAACACGCCTCAACCGGTGATCTGAAGCAGGCGACGTAAACGCCCGGCAACGCGGCGTAGCAGGCCTGCCGCTAACCTGACTGAACGACTTCCTGGGAGCGCGGAGCCCCAGCTCCGCTTTGACATTCCAACCACTCAGAGAGTCTATGAAGTCCCGCGAAGAGAGCGGATTCTTCAAAAGCCGTTTAGTGTCGCAATTTTTCGGGTTGAAGCCGGGTGGCGTGCATGATAAAATCATCATGTGAAAACAACAATCACTGAGAGAGGGCAAATTTCAATCCCCTCTGCTCTCCGGCGCGAATTGCATCTGACGGCGGGGCAGACAGTCCTTTGGGAAAAGGTTTCTGATACCGAGTGCCGGCTCCTGATCCAAAATAAGCGGACGAATAAACCGAATCCGGCCGCTGCGATTGGTTTTGCTCAGCGTCAGGGGTTACCTGTCCGGACGAGTGCTGATTGGATGAGTTTGCTGAGGGAAGGTGAGGAATAAATATGGCGTGGGTCGTGGATACTTGTGTGCTTTTGGATATCCATTGCGCTGATTCTCAATACGCACGATCTTCGGCAGATTGTTTAATGGAACATCTATCCGATGGTTTGGTGATTTCTCCAATAACCTATGTGGAATTATCGCCTGCATTTGCTGGAAATCTGAAATTACAGGATCAATTTCTTCTCGAAGTAGGCGTTGAGTGGCCGTCTCCGTGGCTACTGCAGGATACAATCAATGCACATCGCCTGTGGTTTTCTCATATTGAGAAGAAACGGAATGGCAGCGACGTGAGAAGACCAATTGCCGATGTGTTCATCTCGGCATTCGCACAAAGATTTCAGGGTTTGATTACACGTAACCCGAAGGATTTTAAAAGAGTGCAGGTTGTGAAATCCTAGAGGCGATTTTGCGTTCCATGCGTTTCTTTTCAACCCCGCCAGCTCGCGAACGCGGCCACCAGCACGAACCTTGACCCGCTAGCCGCGGCTGGCCGTCTCCGCCATCGCCTTGCCCGCCAGCCAGCCCGTTGTCCACGCCGCCTGAAAATTAAACCCGCCCGTGATCCCGTCCACATCCAGCACTTCGCCCGCAAAGTGCAGCCCCTTTTTCACCCGGCTTTCCATCGTTCGAAAATCCACCTCCCGGATCGAAACACCCCCGCACGTCACAAACTCATCCTTGTGCAGGCTTTTCCCCGTCACCGGAAGCTCCGTGCGAAGGATCTGATCGCATAGCGCCGCCGCCTCCCCCTTGCGCAGCTGCGCCCAGCGTTCCTCAGCTCCGATTCCCGCGCAGGCCACCAGCGCCGACCAGAGCCGCGCCGGAATGCCCAGCAGCGGCAGGTTGGTCACCGTCTTGCCCGGATGCGATTCCCGCGCTTTTTGGAACGCTTGCGCCACCTTCTCGGGATTGCAACCAGTCGCCCATTGGACGACCAGCGGGAACGCGTACTCGAACCCCGCAAGCTCGCGTGCACCCCACGCCGAAAGTCGCAGCACGCACGGACCGCTCAACCCCCAGTGCGTGAACAGCAGCGGCCCGCTTTCCTTTAAGCGCGTGCCCGGAACCGACGCCTCCGCCTCCGGAACGGAAAGGCCCGCCAATTCCTGCACCCACGGCACGTTGATATGGAACGTGAATAGCGACGGCACCGGTGACTCGATCGTGTGCCCGACGCCCTCGAGCAACGAGGGCAGGTTTCCCGAGCGGCAGCCGCCGGTGGCCACAAGCACGCGCGCGGCGCTGATCTGTTCACGATTTGAGAGCGTGGCGATCCATCGCCCCGCAGCGTTCTGTGCAAGCTCCTCCAACCCGCAACGGGTTCGCAATTCAACTCCCTTGTCTGCGGCAGCCCTCAGCAGGCAGTTCACAATCGTATCGGAACTGTCGGTGATCGGGAACATCCGGCCGTCGGATTCCGTTTTGAGCTCGACTCCCTTTGCATTGAACCACGCCACCGTGTCGGCGGCTTGGAATTTGGAAAAAGCCGAAAGCAGCGCCCGCTCTCCGCGCGGGTACCGGCTCGAAAGCGGGCGCG
>JBILLC010000330.1:0-3652 GCA_044376275.1 Chthoniobacteraceae bacterium
CGTGGTGCCCTTGGAAATCCAATTCCAGTGCTGCACGTCCTCGGCGAGAACGACCCCCTTGTAAAACCCGAATGGCAATGGGCAACGATCGATGCGCTCAAACAGATCAATCAATGTAACCACGATCCCTTTGCGTGGGGCAGCGCGGGAGCCTTGTCAGCTTTAATTTACCACTCCAACACCCGCTCGCCACTGGTGGTTGCGACACATTCTGGCGGACATGAGTATCCAAAAGGCGCTGCGGAATTGATTGTGCGTTTTTTTAAAGAACAATCCGTGCACAAGAAATGATCTGGCAGATCTGATGGTTTTGATTCAGGAATCCAAGCGGACGCCGGCTTCACAGTGGCTCTACGCGGCAGGTCTTGCTGGATCCACGAGGCCATCAACCTCATACTAATGCGTCGCGCTTAAGCGCCGGTTGCACAAACATTACACAGAATCAAACACCCGCATTCAATGCTGCAAGTCATCGCACTCACCCTCATTTTTTGCACCGCACAGTCAGGCTGTGCAGCGTGGTTTGCAGGCGTTGCAAAAGCAGACATCAGTCCCAGCGAGTCGGTTCCACTCGCTGGGTATTCGGGCAAGACCCGCATGTCGTCACGCGTCCTACATCCGATCTGGATCAAAGCGCTGGCGATTCGAGAGCAGGACGGAAGGCCCGCCGTGATGGTCACCTCTGACCTTGTGGGACTGAGCGAGCGCATGATTGAAGTGATCGCTCAAAACGCAAAAACAAAGCATGGCATCGAGCGCGAGCGCCTCATTTTAAATACATCTCACAATCATTCATGTCCGGTGACGGAGGATGTGCTGTGGTTGTATTACGAGCTCACACCGCCGGAGGCAGAGGCCCGCGATCGTTACACGGCACTGGTATACGCGGCTTATGATGACGCTATCGGCGGCGCGATCGCCGACTTGCAACCGGCCGAGTTGAGCTACGAGCAGGGACTTGCCGGTGTTGCCGTCAATCGACGGCGCGCACGCGGTCCGGATACACGCGCCATGGGCGGACAGGTCGATCAGGATGTGCCGGTTATCGCTGTGAGATCAAATGGACGGATTCGCGCTATCGTCTTCGGTTACTCCTGCCACACCACTGCATTGAGCGGTTTGGATATCAGCGGCGATTACTCAGGCTTTGCGCAAATCGGAATTGAAAATTATTTTTCCGGGGCGGTGGCGATGTTCGTGCAGAATTGCGGCGGCGACGCCAATCCATTGCCCCGCTTGCGAGGCCCAGTCGAGGACGCCCCGGTGCTGGCTGCAAAATACGGCGACATCCTTGCGGAGGCGGTTCGACAGGTGGTTGAAGCTAAGATGACACCTCTCAGCGGACCGTTCCGCGCCGAGATGGCCGAAACGCTGCTTGAGCTCAGGCCCGGTCCGACTCTCGAGGAGTTGAGACAGCGTCTCCCAAATCTCACCGGCCTGCCAAGACGCGCGTTCGAGCACTTGGTCCACCAGTATGAGACGCGTGGTGTGCCACCGGCGGAATTAAAATACCCAGTTCAAGTCTGGCGATTCGGCCCCGACCTGACTTTCATCGCTTTGACGGGCGAGACCGTGGTGGATTATTCGCTTAAATTCAAAGCGTCCTTTGGTTGGAACACGACTTGGGTGAGCGGTTACAACAACAATCTCCTCTGTTACATCCCCAGCCTCCGAGTCCTCGGGGAGGGCGGCTACGAGGGGATCACTGGAATGTATGAATACGGCCATCGCGCGCCTTTCACGGACAACGTCGAGGAAAACATCACCCGCACCGTGGAAGCACTCGTCAAACGGACCCGCCAGTGATTCGCAAGCCGACTGCAGCGATGGCGTCCATTCATGAGCGTTGCGTGGCACGCGCCCATGTTCCGACATCTTGACTCGGCAGGAAATCACTCGCGAACCGCTTAAAATGCGCGGGTTGATCCCAGCATCATTCTGACTGCAAGCAGGTGATATTTGCCCTCTTGCGGAGCTTGAAAAACGCAGCAAATGCGCCACCTTAATGTTGTCCGCCCCCCATGCGCCATCCCCTCCACCTCAGCTTGCTGCTGTTTTCTTTCGTCATCACGGCGCAAGCGCAGACCGTGACGCAAGTAAACTTCTCCCGCGAGGTCCTGCCGATTCTCTCGAGCAACTGTTTCCACTGCCACGGCCCCGACTCAGCCAAACGCAAAGCAGAACTCCGACTCGACACACCGGAAGGTTTGCGCGGCGCGGGACGCAGCGGCGCGACAGTCGTTGTGCCGGGCAAAAGTGCGGACAGCGAGCTGATCTTGCGCATTACCTCACCGCATGATGACGAGGCAATGCCACCACCGGAGGCGCGTCAAAAGCTTAAGCCCTCACAAATCGAACTGCTGCGCCGTTGGGTTGACCAGGGCGCACCGTGGGACCGGCACTGGTCGCTCGCTGCGATCCGCAAACCGGAGGTCCCGAGTTTGAAGGATAATGTGTCGCACCCGATTGACTGTTTCATCCGGACTCGACTCGAACACGAAGGCTTTGAACCCTCCAAAGAAGCAGACCGGCGCACGTTGCTGCGCCGCCTCAGCCTTGATCTTCTCGGGCTTCCGCCGGACACGGCGATGCTCCAGGCTTTCGAGCGGGATCGCCGCCCCGACGCCTACGAGCGGATGGTGGATACGCTGCTGGCTTCCCCGCATTTTGGTGAACGATGGGGCCGTCACTGGCTTGATCTGGCACGGTACGCCGACAGCGCCGGATATCTCAACGATACGCTGCGCCCTTATGCGTACCTGTATCGCGATTGGGTGATCGACTCCGTCAATCGCGACCAACCCTTCGACCAATTCACTGTTGAGCAACTGGCCGGCGATCTACTGCCCCAAGCCACGCTGGAGCAAAAAATCGCGACTGGCTTTCACCGAAACTCGCTTAAGAACGATGAGGCTGGCGCAGACTTGGAGCTGGACCGCACAAAAGCGGCAGTCGATCGAACCGCAACCACAGGCGCCGTCTGGCTTGGCCTTACGATAGGCTGTGCCGAGTGCCACACTCACAAGTATGATCCGATCTCGCACCGCGAGTTTTATCAACTCTACGCCTTCTTCAACAGCACAGCCGAGCGCGAAGTCCATGCACCCCGGCCCGACGAACTGGCGTCGTATGAACGGAAGCTGAAAACCTGGGAGCAGGAGCGCATGCGTCTTGAGGGTCCGCTTGCAGCCTACATTGCCAACCTTGCTGAGACCCGTCTCGGCGCATGGGAGGCCGGTCTGCGCCTGCCCGCAGAGCGCTGGAAGGTTCTGCGCCCGGATGAGATCACCACCATCACCGAGGACGAAGAACGCTCGGCGCAGCCTTCAGAGGACGCGTCTTTCAGTACAGGAGTCAAGGATCCGCTCCGCACCCGGTATGTCATTAAGACGCCGGTAAACGGTAAAGGTGTGACCGGCCTACGCCTCGAGGCTCTCGCTGAACTTGGCGAAAAAGTCGGCCGCAGTCGGGGAGGCGAATTTTCTTTAGGTGAATTTACGGCGACGCTCAGGACGGCGGACAGCCAGCAGCGGAAACTTCAGTTCGCAACCGCCAAAGCGGATTTCGAGGCGAAGTCCGGTCCGGCGTCTCACGCGCTTGATGGCGACAACACCACAGGCTGGAGCGTGTCCGGCCAGACCGATCAGCCTCA
>JBILLC010000331.1:0-3651 GCA_044376275.1 Chthoniobacteraceae bacterium
TTTATGCTGGGAGGTGTATCAATCGCGATGAAGGCAAGGGATCGGTCTGGGTTGTTGGCGGGCATGGGCATCGTGATGCTGATCTCGATGCAGGCTTTGGTTAACTTGGGGGTGACAACCGAGCTTCTTCCCAACAAGGGGCTGCCTTTGCCGTTCATTTCATATGGCGGCTCAAACTTGTTTTTTTGCCTTCTTGGGGTGGGCGTTCTGATCAACATCTATCGGCAGGGCGTTAGCGAGCGCGAAGAGGAGCAAATGCAGCAACTCGAGATGGCGCTTCAGGCTGAAAAGCGTGTTGTGAGACTCTAGGAAAATCCACGGAAATGCGCTTCGTAATCGCAGCAGGAGGTACAGGCGGTCATTTGTTCCCCGGTCTCGCTGTCGCCGAGGTTCTGCATGCGAAAGGACATGAAGTGATGATTCTAACTTCGGAAAAGCATATCGATGCAATCGCCACTGAGGGACGTTCCGAGTTTAAGATTGAGAGACTGCCCGGAATTGGCATGCCACGAGCAATCTCATTTGATGCATTTAAATTTTTGTTTCGCTTTGCAACTGCAGTAAAACATTGCGGAGCGTTGTTCTCCGAATATCAACCCAGCGCGGTGCTTGGCATGGGGGGGTTTACATCGACCGCGCCCATCGTCGCGGGAAAGTTAAGGGGCCTCCCCGTCTTTGTTCATGAATCCAACGCGATACCGGGCAAAGCAAATCGGTTGAATTCAAGAATATGCGGAGGAATGTTGGTCGGCTTTGACGCGCTCGCAAGTCGCTATGATTCTCAAAAATGCGTGGTCACCGGCACGCCAATCCGGAGGGCTTTGGTGTCACATCCTGGCAAAAAAGAGGCACGTGTCTCATTCGGTCTTAATCCGGATTTTCCGACTGTGCTTGTGATGGGAGGGAGCCAGGGTGCATCTGGCATCAATCGAGCCATGGTGGATTGTGCGATTCAGTTGGGCGGGCGCGGTGGACTGCCTCCTCAGTTTATCCATCTCACGGGAGCTACGGATGAAAGTGCTGTGAGAGAAGTTTATCAAAAAGCGGGGGTGCGGGCATGGGTTGGCGCTTTCCATCACGCAATGCAGGACGCTTATAGTGCCGCTGATCTCGCGGTCGCGCGCTCTGGGGCGGCAAGTTTGACTGAACTTGCATTCTTCAAGCTCCCCTCAATTTTGATCCCTTACCCGTTTGCAGCGGATGATCATCAAACCAGAAACGCAGAAATTTTTTCTCATGCTGGTGCTGGTGTTTTGCTTGCCGAAGCAGAAGCAGACGGCCGGCGACTGGCCGATGAGATCATTAAAATTTTGGATCGGGGTGTGCACCAAAAAATGGCGGGCGCGTGTGAAAGGCTAAATCGCACCGATGCAGCTGAGCGCGTTGCTGAGGTTCTTTTGCAATCGGTCGGAGTGGGAGGTTAATCGAATGAGCGAATTGGAAATAGCGAGAGAGCAAATCGGTGGTCTGGAGCGTTGGTTGGCTGGCGCGCCCAGGAGGATTCATCTGATCGGGGTGGCGGGTTCCGGTATGAGCGGGATCGCCGGGCTTTTGCTCGCGATGGGACACAAGGTTAGTGGCTCTGACAAAGTTCGTACGCTCGAGGTCACAAAGTTGTGTGCAATGGGTCTCGATTTTTACACTCCGGCATGTCCGGATATGGTCACGGATGCGGAGCTTGTAGTGTATTCGTCAGCGATCAGAGTCAGTCACCCGGATTTTGCGGGGGCAATTGCTTGTGGAAAAACTTTGGTCCGAAGAGCCGAGGCGCTTGCTGCGTTGCTTGCGGCTCGACATGGAATTCTCGTTGCGGGAATGCATGGAAAGACGACGACCGCTTCGATGGTCGCTCATGTTTTGCGGAGTGCCGGTCTGAATCCATCGCATTACGTTGGGGCGGAAATTCCTGTACTCGGCACAAATGCACATTGGAATCCGCAAGGGAAATGGTTTGTCGCCGAGGGCGACGAAAGTGATGGGACCATCGCGTTATACAGAACAGAACATTCAATTGTATTAAACATTGAAGAGGAGCATTTGGATTACTACCAAGATTTGAACGCGATCGAATCAGTTTTTCGACGGCTTTTGGAAAACACTTCCGGCTTTGTTTTCTATTGCGCTGACGATGAGCATGCCTCGCGCGTTTGTAGCGCGCACCCAAGAGCAATTTCATATGGCGAGCGCTCTACCGCGAAGTATCGGTTCGATGATCTGCACTTGAAAGAGTTTCAATCTCATTTTCGGGTTGTGCGGGATGACGTTCCGCTTGGGGCTTTATCGCTGAATATCCCTGGCAAACACAACGTGAGCAACGCCATGGCGGTTGTTGCTTTGGCGACGGAGCTTGAGGTGCCGTTTGCAAGTATTGCTGCTGGACTGGAAAGTTTCCGGGGCGCACGGCGGCGTTTTGAAATTAAGCATCGTTCCACTCGTTTCATGGTGGTTGATGATTACGGTCATCACCCGAGCGAGGTTCGCGCAACGTTGGCCGCGGCGAAAAACGCTGGACGGGGTCGCGTGTTAGTCATGTTCCAGCCTCATCGCTTCACAAGGACCGCCGCCCTGAAAGCTGAGTTTGGAAGAGCATTCTCCGATGCCAGCGAGGTCTGGGTGAGCGATATTTATGCTGCGAGCGAAGATCCGATTCCCGGGGTTTCAGGTGCCACGATTGTTGAGGAAATGGCGAGGGATGGACATGCAGGTGGACACTATCAACCCGACAGACAGCAAATGCTTTATGAAGTTGGAAGAAACTTGCAGGATGGCGATTGCGTTTTGAGTCTCGGCGCGGGGAATATTCATGAGCAGAGCACGATGCTTGCCCGCGACATTGCCTTTATTGAAGAGCTCCAAAGTCTCATGGGAGCTGGCATGGCAAAACTTTATGAGCCCTTGTCCAAGCACACAACTCTCCGAATAGGGGGGCCTGCACAGTACTGGGTCGAGCCTGAGACGGAGGAAGGGTTTGCGAAGGTTGTGCGGTACTGCATGGAAAAAAACGTGTCCATTTTTGTTCTCGGCAGGGGATCAAATCTGCTTGTTCGCGATGGCGGTATCCGGGGGGTTGTTGTGCATTTGGCCAGGGGCGAGTTCAAGAAATTGGAGGTAAAGGGGGAGACGATCATCGCGGGTGCAGGAGTCCGACAGAAGGAGTTGTCAATTGCGGCGAGGGATGCCGGCTTGACAGGGTTTGAGTGGTTCGAGGGTATTCCGGGAAACGTCGGAGGAGCCCTTCGAATGAATGCGGGAGCGATGGGTAGTGAAGCGTTCGCGCAGGTAGTCAGTGTCAGATATGTGGATGCAGCTGGCGAATTTCACACACGTACCCCCCTCGAGATGGACGTGCATTATCGAAGTGTTCCATTTCTTAAAAATAACTTTGCCGTGTCAGCTACTTTCAGCGGTCAGAGCGCGCCGTCTGATGTGATTGAAGCGCGCATGGATGAGTCGGTTCAAAAGCGGCGTAAGTCACAGCCCAGAGAGTCGAGCGCAGGTTGTGTTTTCAAAAATCCACCGTCAATTCCGGCGGGAAAACTGATCGATGAATTGGGGCTCAAGGGACAGAGGATCGGTGGCGCACGCGTCTCCGAGGTGCATGGAAACTTTCTAGTGAATGAAAAAAATGCCACTGCGGCCGATTTCCTGAGG
>JBILLC010000332.1:0-3650 GCA_044376275.1 Chthoniobacteraceae bacterium
GTTCCGAAACTGGCGTCCGCCAACGCCGAAAGCACTCGTTGGAGTCTGACCGAGGAACCAGTTGGCTACATCCAAGTTGTGGACGTGCTGTTCACAAATGTGGTCGCCGCTCAGATACGCGAAATGGTACCAGTTGTGAATCTGCGCCATCATCGGCGTCATGCCCTCTTCCGCCTTGCGCCACCAGATGCCTGCTCCGTTCCAATAAACATTGGCCTGAATGATCTCGCCGATCATCCCATCGTGAACACGCTTGGCCGTCTCTCGGTATTTCTCATCGTAATGCCGCTGCAAGCCAACCACCACCTTCAGCCCTTTTTTGTCAGCCTCCTTGGCGGCTTCGAGAACTCGCTTTGCGCCCACGGCGTCGACGCACACAGGTTTTTCCATGAAAACATGTTTTCCCGCATTCACTGCCGCAGCGAAATGCTGGGGGCGGAACCCTGGAGGCGTGGCGAGAATCACTAGGTCGCAATGTTCAAAAACCTTGCTGTAAGCATCCAAGCCGTGGAAGCAGCGCTCGGGAGGTAGATCAACCTTATCGGAATGCTTGGATTTGAGCCCTTGAACCGTTTTCTCGACCTTGCTTTCAAAAGCATCGGCAACGGCTGTGAGTTTCACATTGGAGCCCTGCACGCTGAGGGTTTGATCAGCGGCTCCTGAACCACGTCCGCCGCAGCCGATCAGTCCGATCCGGATGAGTGAGTTGTCAGCGTTGGCCTGACCTCGAATGACGTAAGGAAACGCCAGCGCGCCGGCCCCAACAAGAGTGGAATTCTTGATGAGTTCTCGGCGGGTGAGGGGAGTTAAGCTAGACGGAGGGGTGTTCTGGGGATTGCTCATGAAATGATTTAGTGTGATGAATATGGCGCTAGAGACACCGTAGGTTGGGTCTTCTGGAAGACCCAGCGCAAGCGCAAAAATTAGGGGCCGTTCCATCTCTGGAACGGCCCCTGTTGAATCTTGATAACCAGCGTGTTTACGCAGTCGGCGCTGATGCCGCCTGATCCCTCTCGCGCATCGCGGCTTTCCGGGACAGCTTGATTCGGCCTTTGTCATCGACTCCGATGCATTTCACCCAGATTACTTCGCCGACCTTCACCACATCCTCGGTTTTATTCACGCGGGTCTCCGCCAGCTCCGAGATGTGACAGAGGCCATCCTTCCCAGGCAGCACTTCAACAAACGCTCCGAAATCTTTAATCGACACCACACGTCCCTGATAGATTTGTCCGACTTCGATTTCGGCCGTCATGCCGCTGATAATCTGGCGGGCTCGTGCCATGCCTTCGGGGTTGTTCGAGTAAATGTGAACCTTCCCATCGTCATCGATGTTAATCTCGCAGCCGGTTTCAGCCACGATGCTCTTGATGTTCTTGCCACCGGGCCCGATGAGTTGGCCGATTTTGTCGACTGGTATTTTAATGGTCTCAATCCTCGGCGCGTACTTGGAGAGGTCGCTGCGAGGGGCTGCCAGCACTCCACTCATAAACTCGAGGATTTGCGTGCGCAGTCTCTTAGCCTCGTGAATCCCTTCGCACATGATCTGGTGCGAGACCCCGGGAAGTTTCAAGTCGAGTTGGAATCCAGTAATCCCAGCGTTTGTTCCGCAGATTTTGAAATCCATGTCCCCAAAGTGGTCTTCGCTTCCAATGATATCAGACAGAATCGAGTACCGCTTGAGGTGCGAACCCTCAAACTCGGTCACGAGACCAACTGAAATACCTGCCACTGGACTTTTGATTGGAACGCCGGCGTCCATGAGTGCCAGGCACCCTCCGCAAACACTTGCCATCGAGGTGGAGCCATTTGATTCCATGATCTCGGAGGAAACACGAATCGCGTACGGGAAGTCTGCTTCGGAGGGAATCACCGGTGCAAGTGAGCGCTCGGCCAGTGCGCCGTGACCGATTTCGCGCCGTCCAGGGCTTCCAGTGCGGCCTGTTTCCCCGACCGAGAACGGCGGGAAATTGTAGTGCAATATAAAGCGCTTTGAGGTGACCCCGCCGGTGTAGCCGTCGAGTTCCTGAGCTTCTCCCGTCGTAGCGAGGGTTGCCAAAGCGAGCGCTTGGGTTTCGCCTCGCGCGAAAAGTGCAGAACCATGGGAGCGGGGCAGCAGTCCGGTTTCACCCGAGAGTTTCCTCAGTTCATTGAGTTTACGGCCGTCGCATCGCACATTCTTATCAAGGATCGAGATCCGGAACGCCTTCTTCTGAAGGTAGTCGAATGCCTGGCTCACTTCAAAACCAGTCGCCTCAGGGAATTTGGCTTTGACGGCCAGAGCCACTTCATTTTTTAGCGCGTCGACGGCCTTGCCACGAGCAACTTTACTGGGGAGATAGATGGCTGATTCGATTCGGTCTCCGGCGACTGCGTAGGCGATTTCGAGCAAATCGTCGCGAACGAGCATCAGCGGAACCTCGCGCTTCGGCGTGTTGACTGCAGCTGCGAGTTGGATTTGAGCCTCCACCAAAGCACGGGCGTGAACGTGAGCAAATTCCAAGGCTTTGATGAAATCCGCCTCAGGTATTTCATTGGCCTCGCCTTCGATCATGATCACCTCGTCCCGTGTGCCCACGTAGACCAGATCCATGTCGCTTTCCGCCCGCTGTGAATGAGTCGGGTTTGCGATAAATTCGCCGTGCACTCTTCCCACGCGGACCGCTCCGACCGGCCCGGCAAACGGGATGTCTGACACCATCAGCGCGGCAGAGGCGCCGTTGATGGAAAGCATGTCGGGATCATTTTCTCCGTCCGCACTCAGGAGGATTGAGATAATTTGCGTGTCGTAGAGATATCCTTTTGGAAAGAGGGGACGCAACGGGCGGTCGGTCATGCGGGCCGTAAGAATTTCTTTCTCGCTGGGGCGCCCTTCACGGCGGAAATATCCCCCGGGGAACTTGCCCACGGCTGCCGCTTTTTCACGGTAGTCAACGGTCAGTGGGAAGAAATCCTGACCTTCCTTGATTTTGGTGGCGGAGACGGCTGATACCATCACGATGGATTCGCCGCATTGAACGGTAACAGCACCGTCTGCGAGTTTGGCGAGTTTGCCGGTTTGGAATTGAATGGTTGTGGAGCCGATTTGGCTTTGAGCTGTGTGTATCATGTTGTGATGTTTACGGGTTGTGCCGTGGCCTCAAGCACTTCATCAATCCCTGGCTCGTAGCCCAGCGGGTTCTCTTTCCGTCGAAATTTGTTTGAAGCGAGCGTGGAATCTCACTCGCAAGGTTTCGAAGGCGGCTTGTGAACCGGCTGGGCTCCGCCCAAGGGAGTTGTCGCGCGGCGACGGCAGTTTGTTTGTTTTGGGGTTGTTGTGAGGAACCGAGTGGTCTTCACAAAAGAATAACGCCCTCGGGCTTCCGAGGGCGTTGCTGAAATCTCCTCTGGCCTGCTACTTGCGCAAATTAAGCTTCTCGAGAGCCGCCTTGTAGCGTTCGTTTGCAGTCCGACTCAAGTAATCCAAAAGTTTACGACGACGAGCAACCATCATCAGGAGACCCCGGCGGGACGCGTGATCCTTGGAGTGGGTTTTGAGATGGTCGGTGAGTTGCGCGATTCGGTGACTGAGAAGAGCGATTTGAACATCAGCGCTGCCCGTGTCTTTTTCGTGGAGGCGCAGTGCCTTGATTTCCTTTGGTTCTGGCATA
>JBILLC010000333.1:0-3646 GCA_044376275.1 Chthoniobacteraceae bacterium
GCGCCGCGATTCTGGGCGATGGCCGTGTAGCGCTGATTGTTGATTTGGATGCGCTCGCAAATCTCAAACTGCTTCCGCGCGCCGCAGTCGCCTAGAACTCCTGTTTACCCTCGCTCGCTCCCACCTCACTCCCAAGATCAGCCAAGCAAATCCCACTCCTGCCGAACGGTAATCACTAACAGAAGGAGATCCATTCATGAGCACCGAAACCACATCCAACACAGCAGCAATGCCGGGTAAGTACCTGACATTCCGGCTCGGACAGGAGTATTACAGCCTGCCCGTTCTGAAGGTGCGTGAGATCATGCGGTTATGTCCGATCACTGCGGTGCCCCGGATGCCGGCGCATTTGCGCGGCGTGATCAACCTCCGCGGAAAAATTGTGGCCGTGGTGGATCTCCGGTCGCGCTTTCAACTGCCGCCCCAGGAAGACGCCGACCGCGCGTGCATCATTGTCGTGCAACTCGCGGGTGGCTCAAAAAACGTGATGGGTGTGATTGTGGACGCCGTGGAGGATGTATCGCCATTCAGCGCGGACGACATCGAACCGACCCCGGATTTTGGTCCCATGCTGGACACTCAGTTCATTCTTGGGATGGCCAAAAGCAAAGGCACCGTGAAAGCCATCCTGGACATCGACCAAGTGCTGCTCGCGGAGGGGGAACTTTCTCTTCCGCTACTCGAGCGTGCAGCCACTTCAGAGGCGCCCGCAGCGCAAAATCATTAACCATTCATCCCAGCTGTTTTCAAAAGAATCCGGAGCCTCACAAACCAACCACTGACTTATGGTAAACCTCAAAAACTTCATCCGCCTTCTGGCCCTCATCGTGACCGTCGCGGTCCTCGTTGAAGGTGTGGTCGTCAATTTCCTGCTGGAAGATACAAAAATCAACGGCCCAATTTATCAGCGTATCACTGCTGATAAAGATCTCCTCGCGGATATTCTACCTCCGCCAGCCTATGTGATCGAAAGCTATCTGGTCCTAAGCCGCTGTCTGCTGGAGGAAAAACCCGCTGAGATTAAGAAACTTGCGGAAAAAATCCCAGTGCTTAAAGAGGACTATGAGAAGCGGCGCGCATTCTGGGCTGAAAGCAAGATGATCACGAGCGCGATCAAGACGAAGCTGACAACCGACTCTCACCAGCACGCAAACAGCTTTTTCAACATCGCGCAGACCCGCTTTCTGCCAGCCATTACTTCCGGTGACAAGACGGCGGCTCACGAAGCTTACAACGCCCTATCGAAAGCGTACGAAGCGCATCGTGCGATCATCGACGAGGTGGTGACGCTGGTGGAGTCGCAGGCGAAGGCGGATGAAAATGTTGCAACCCAGAGCCAAGCAAAGTCGCTGCAAGTCGTGCTCGGCGGCGAGCTTGCGATACTGCTCGGGGTGTACGTGGCAATTTACCTGCTGTACCGGTCCACGATCCCTTCGTTGCGCTCTATCACCGAGGAGCTTGCGCTCGGTGCTGAGCAATCGTTACTCGCCGCAGAGCAGGTGGCCCGCGCAAGCCAACGACTGGCGGAGGGCGCCAGCGAACAGGCGGCCGCCGTCGAGGAGACGGGCGCGTCCTTGGAAGAAATGTCGAGCATGATCCACTCGACAGCCAACAACGCTTTGCAGGCCAAAAATATGGCCAACGAGGCTCAGAACGCCGCGCAAAGCGGATCCGCCACCATGGTGGAAATGACCGCGGCGATGAAGTCCATCGAGTCCTCGAGCGCCGAGGTCGCCAAGATCGTCAAGAGCATCGATGAAATCGCGTTCCAAACCAACATTCTCGCGCTCAACGCCGCTGTCGAGGCTGCACGCGCCGGCGAGGCCGGTGCGGGGTTCGCGGTAGTCGCGGACGAAGTTCGCTCTCTTGCACAGCGCAGCGCTGCGGCTGCAAACGAAACCGCCGAAAAAATCGAGGCCGCCATTCTCAACAGCCGGAACGGCTCCAAGAGCCTCATCAAAGTGGGAGATGCGTTCACCAAGATCGGCGAGAAAGTCCGCCAAACGGACGCTTTCGTCGCGGAAATCGCGCTCGCAGCCAAGGAACAATCGCTCGGCATTGAGCAGATCTCCGCCGCGATCGGCCAGATGAGCAAAGTAACGCAAAGCAACGCGTCCAATTCTGAACAATGCGCCAGCGCGGCTGAAGAACTCAGTGCCCAATCAAGTGTTCACAAAGGACTCACAGATCGACTGGAGGAAATTGTCGGAATCGCCGATGCCTCCGGCCCCGCAACGCAGTCTTCATCGAGCTTCAGCACCACGGCGGCAACTGTGGGCAGCCTCGATATCGCCGCGGCCAGTGGAGCGCCCAGCAAGCCTCAAGCGACCGGCGAGAAGCCTTCTGAGGCCGATGACTTCAAAGATTTTTAATCCATGAAATTAGACTGCATGGATGTCCTCTGACGCCGGCATTTCAAAACAGGCGTACGCCTACCTCGCCGAGCTGATCTACCGGTATAGCCGGATTCATCTCGGAGAACACAAGCAGCAGCTACTCACCAGCCGTCTGCGCAAGAGACGCGTCGAGTTGCGTCTGAAGGATTTCGACGCCTACTGCGAGCTGCTCAGAGCCCGTAAAAACGACGATGAAATCGCTTTCATCGTCGACGCCATCTCCACCAATCACACCCATTTTTTCCGCGAGCGTGCCCATTTTGACTTCCTCATTCAACACGCTCTGCCGGAGCTAACCCGGCGCATCGCGAACCCCAAAG
Source organism: Chthoniobacteraceae bacterium (assembly GCA_044376275.1). Lineage (GTDB taxonomy): Bacteria > Verrucomicrobiota > Verrucomicrobiia > Chthoniobacterales > Chthoniobacteraceae > Chth-196. The sequence goes on from JBILLC010000333.1 coordinate 2,717, forward strand.
AATCCATCCGTTGCTGGTCCGCAGCTTCCTCGTCTGGAGAGGAGGTGTACACCATCGCGATCTGCTTCGCTGAATACGAGCGCCTTCAAAAGCCGTTGAAATGGGAAATCCTCGGGTCGGACATCTCGTACCGCATGCTCGAGAAAGCACAGAACGCGGTCTATGAGCAAAGCCGTCTGGAGTTGCCTTCACAGGAACTCCTGCAACGCTATTTCCAAAAAGGCTCCGGAAAGTTCGAAGGTTCCTGCCGAGTGAAAGAGGCGCTGCGAAAGAAGGTCACGATGAAACGGGTCAATTTGTTTGATCCGACCTATCCGATTTCAGCCGAACAACACCTCATCTTCTGCCGCAACGTGCTGATTTATTTCGACAAATCCTCGCAGTCCGAGCTTATCCGCAAACTCAGCCTCCAACTCGCAATCGGGGGCTACCTTTTCATTGGCCACTCCGAAAGCCTCATGGGCATCGACCACCGGCTCAGACCCCTTGGCCACGGGATTTTCATGCGAACCAAATAGCTTTCACTCCCACTCACGGCACCACTTCCAACCCATCGTCCCCTTCCCATGAGCACCAGCGGCAAAATCAAAGTGTTGATCATCGATGACTCCGCGCTTGTGCGCAAAGCCATCACGGATGCGCTATCCTTGGATCCCGAAATCGAGGTGGTTGGGTCGGCCAACGATCCGTTGGTGGCACAGGAGAAAATGCCGAAACTTCAGCCGGATGTGCTGACGCTCGACATGGAGATGCCGCGGATGGACGGGCTCACCTTCCTCAAAATCCTTCAAAAACAGCAGCCCATGATTCCAGTCGTGGTGGTCAGCTCGCTCACGCAGCAGGGTTCTGCAATGGCGCTCGCGGCCATGGATGCCGGCGCGCGGGACGTGCTCGCAAAACCCGACGGCAGCATGTCCATCGGCGGACTGG
>JBILLC010000334.1:0-3631 GCA_044376275.1 Chthoniobacteraceae bacterium
GTCGATGGATGGCGATGTGTTTGGCATGCACACCACCGTTGTGAATCCACCCGCAGCGGCGGCCCTCGCCCCTGACGCGATGGTTTCCTTCGCCGACTGCCCCGGTTCGCGCAAGTGAACGTGCAAGTCAATCAATCCCGGTGTCACGATCAACCCCGTGCAATCAAGCGTCTCAATGTCCGCGGGTGCCGCCGTGTTTGCAGAAACAATCACGCCGTCCAAGATAAGAACATCCCCCACGGCGTCCCGCTTGTTGGCGGGATCGATCACACGACCATTACGAAGGAGAATAGAGCGCGACATAAATCAAACAAGTCAATGGGTGCGGGACGGCTTCAGGTTGATTCACCGGAGCGGGCCGCATTGCACAAAAATAGCGCTGCCATGCGGACAGCGAGACCGTTGGTGACCTGTTCGAGAATGACACTGCGCGAACTGTCTGCGACGTCGCTATCAAGCTCCACGCCGCGGTTGATCGGGCCCGGGTGCATGATCAGGCAGTCATCACGTAAACGGGAGGCGCGTGCTTTGTTCAGTCCGAAGATTGATGAGTATTCGCCGATACTTGGGAAATATTCTTTCCGCTGGCGTTCGTGCTGAATGCGCAAAAGGTTGATGACATCGAGCTCTGGGAGAATCGAATCAAGGTCATGAGTGATTGACACTCCGAGCTTTTCAAACTCGCGGGGCAAAAGCGTGCTAGGGCCGACAAGCGTAACCTTCGCGCCAAGCTTGGTAAGCGCAAAAATATCGGACCGCGCTACACGCGAAAATAAAATGTCACCGACAATAGCCACATGCAGTCCTTCGACGCGCCCCTTGTGTTCGCGAATGGTGAACGTATCCAACAGACCCTGAGTTGGGTGCTCGTGCGCGCCATCACCGGCGTTGATGACACTTGCATCGAGGCGTTCCGCCAAAAACTGCGCGGCGCCCGCCGAGCTGTGACGCAGAACGATCACATCGGCGTGCAATGCCTCAAGATTGCGAGCTGTATCCTTCAAGGTTTCACCCTTCGAAAGACTCGAGGAAGACGCACTGACATTGATGACGTCGGCGCTTAATCTCGCGGCTGCCAACTCGAATGAAACGCGCGTTCGCGTGCTTGGTTCGACGAAGAAATTCACCAGCGTTTTGCCACGAAGCGCAGGCACCTTCTTGATGTGCCGAGTCCCAACTGTTTTGAAAGCCGAGGCAGTCTCCAGCAGCAGTTGAAGTTCGGCGGAGGAAAGATCCTGCAGAGCAACCAAATCTTTTCGGTTCCACCGGGCTGCGGCCGGCGGTTTGATCAAAGTATCCGATTCAGGTGCGTCCGATTTGCTCATCGTTGAGTTTTTCCTTCGATCCATACGCCCTCAACCTCGTCCAGCGGTTTAAGACGTACGAAGACCCGCTCGGATGAAAGCGTAGACACGGCGTGGCCGGTGTAATCAGCGGCGATCGGCAGCTCACGGAGACCGCGATCAATCAGGACAGCGTACTCAATGCGCTGCGGCCTTCCAAAGCTCGAGAGGGCATCCATAGCTGCCCTACAGGTGCGGCCAGAGTGCAAAACGTCATCCACTAAAATCACGGTGGCATGATCAAGGGACGCTGGGAGAGACGTGGGTTGCACAGCATGCACCAGCCTGCGCGCGTTCATATCGTCGCGGTGCATGGAGATGTCTATGGCGCCTCTGAAAGGCGTTTTCCCCGATCGGGCATTGACCGCTTTTGCGAGCCTAGAGGCAAGCTCGACGCCGCGCGATGGAATGCCTATCAGCGCGATGGATGCCGCATCCCCGTGCTTTGCGACGATAGCGTCCGCGATCTGATTGATCGCCGCGCTTAACGCGGGTTCATCCAGGAACTGGCGGGCTGTGTGTGGTGGGACGGCGGTGGAGAGCACGGGATGGGGTGGAGAGTCTGCTGCGAATCTAAAGTGCAGCAGGTCCGGCCCGGTGTTTCCAGCTCATACCGACAAGACCGCGGGAAGAACCTTAGGCCGAAGCGGCTGCACCGCTCGAGGTCCTGGGGCCCGACCCCTGGCGCAATGCTCGCCACGTGGAACGGTGCCGTACAATCCAATCCAGAAGCGCTTTTTCGAAACCGATATCATGCCCCGCCTTCTCGCTTTCAATCCATTTATGCCGCAGAATTTCTTCACGCTCAGCCAGAAACTCTTTGTAGAGTAGCGAATCTTTAACCAGGTCATTCCGCGGCGAACTCGAGCCAGCGCCGCTGCTGTTAGGGGAGGATGTCATTGGGTGGGAACTTGGGTGGGGAAAGAGGAGAATCTATTGGGGAAAGTTTAGACCAAGGACTGCTATTTTTCCAGCGCCTCCCGCAAAGATTTCGATATTTCGACAAAAGCCTTTGCGACAACGCTCTCCGGGGATGAGGCAGTCACAGGCATCCCTCTGTCTCCAGCTTCGCGGGTGGGGATGTCAATTGGCACCTGCGCCAGCAAAGGCACGCCCAACCTCGCAGCCTCGCTGCGTCCACCGCCCTCCCCGAAAATGTCGTACCGTTTCCCGTCCGAAGGACACAGGAAATAGCTCATGTTTTCGATGATCCCGAGCACCGGGACATTCACTTTCTGAAACATGCTGGCCGCTTTCCTTGCGTCAATCAGGGCGACTTCCTGAGGCGTGGTCACCACCACAGCCCCAGCGAGTCCCACCGTTTGGACGATGGTGAGCTGGATGTCGCCCGTTCCAGGAGGCAAATCCAAAATCAGATAGTCCAAGTCGCCCCAGTCAACCTGACGCAAAAACTGCTGGGTGTATTTGGTCACCATCGGCCCGCGTAACACCGCAGGCGCGCCTTCCTCCAGCAAAAAGCTCATGCTCATGAGACGCAATCCGTGGCGTTCAACCGGGAGAATTTTGCCCGTTTCAGAATCCGCGAACGGCCGTTCATGGGCGCCGAACATCAGTCCGATGCTGGGCCCGTACAGGTCGCAATCACACAGGCCCACGGTGGCTCCGGAACGCTCCAGGGCGACGGCGAGGTTCGCCGCGACCGTACTTTTACCAACGCCACCTTTCCCGCTCGCCACGGCAACAACGTATTTAACTCCGTCAATGGCCGAAGCGTTTGAGATCGGGGTGGTTTGAGCCGGCGCGTGAATATCGATGCGTACGGTCACGCTTTTAACGCCCTCCAAGGCGCCAATGGCTTGCTCGGATTGCTCCTTGATCTGCTGGGGCACCTTTGGGTCCGATGTTGTTAAAACGATCTGCACCATGACACGCCCCTCCTCCAAACGGATCTCTTTGACCAAACCAAAGGATACGATGTCTCGTGAGAAACCAGGATAACGGACGGTTGCGAGAGCTGCGCGAATTTGGTCTTGGGTAAGCATGAGTCGGAATCGAGCGAGATAAATCTAAGCCGAAACGATTGTCTCGGCAGAACCCGTTCTGGGCCGGGTGAGACTAAACTTTGATGTAATCCTTAATCAAGCATACCAACAGCGCGGCGTCGCCAATTCACTAGCTGACTGGACAGTTTGCGGACGACACCTTGCATTGCAACGAGCACTCAAAGGTTGATCATTGATGCCAAACCTCGGAAAGGTTGTGGAAATGAATGGATTCACGTCTTTTCGCGGATAGTTATAAGCGCGCTCACCCATGAAATTGTGCGT
>JBILLC010000336.1:0-3617 GCA_044376275.1 Chthoniobacteraceae bacterium
CCCGGCGAGCAGACCGCCATCAACTCCTCAGACATCGCCAAGACAGAGGTTCGAAAGGTCTCCATGATGCCTCCGGGTCTGATCAACACCCTCAACGAAAATGAGCTTCTGGACCTGGTGGCCTACATGTTCAGCGGTGGCAATCCCAAGGATAAAGCCTTCACCCCTTGATTCACAACATTCCAGCATTGTTGAACCTTCATCAGAGGCGAGTGTAGGAAATGTCCACTATTCGCCTCACGCCTCAATAGTCGGCTCAATACTCGCCTCAGACTTATTCTTTGCGCCCTGATTGAAATTGCTTATCGAACGATCGGCGCCACTCTACCACTGCACTCCAGTTCCACCACGAGCCCGCATCCTCTGCGGCGTTTGCAAAGGGCTTCACCGGACGAAAATTCCGCGGCATCCAGAAATCACCAAAATGAAACCGTATTTACTCCCACTGATGGCCGCTCTGTTTTTTGCGCCGCTCAGTAAGCTGCGTGCAGCCAATCTTCCGGAACAGAGACCGAACATTCTTTTCATCATCGCCGACGATGCATCACCGCATTTTGGACAGGCCTACGGATGCTCGTGGGTGAAGACGCCTCACATTGAAAAGCTTGCACGCGAAGGATTGGTCTTTGACAACACTTACACACCGACAGCGAAGTGCGCCCCCTCGCGCTCGGCCATCTTGACGGGACGAAACCCGTGGCAACTCGAAGATGCCGCAAATCACCAGTCACAATTTCCAATAAAGTTCATGGCATTTAGCGAGGCGCTGAGCGCATCGGGAGTCCATGTTGGCGGCCACGGCAAAATCTGGGGGCCAGGCTCGGCACTGACCGCGGACGGTCAGCCACGATCGTTTGGATTCAAGGACGAATCGAATGGGAAAAACTTCGATGCGTTTCTAAAGAATCGCCCAGCAGGCACGCCTTTCTTCTACTGGTTCGGCAGCCATAATCCGCATCGTGGTTACAAGAAGGATTCCGGGGTTGCATCAGGGAAGAAAATCTCCGACATCGACCGGGTTCCGCGCATCTGGCCGGATAACGACGTCGTCCGCGGGGACATGCTGGATTACGCCGTCGAGGTCGAAGCATTCGACGCAGAGGTCGGTACACTGCTGCAATCCCTGGACGCCAGCGGTGAGGCGTCCAATACGCTGGTGATTGTCACATCGGACAACGGCATGCCATTTCCGCGCTCGAAGGGGCACAACTACGACATTTCAAATCGTGAACCAATGGTCGCGCGATGGCCTGCCGGCATCGCAAGGCCTGGCCGCCGTGTAGCGGATTTCCTAAGCTTCATTGATCTGGCTCCGACGTTTCTTGACTTGCTGAGTGTGGACGGCGCGAAGGCGGGCATGGCGGCGATGACCGGCCGCAGCTTCGCTAATCTGTTGCGGGGCGAATCCGATTCATCGCGCTCCTTCGTGATCCTTGGCCGCGAACGGAATGATGTTCAGGCACGACCCGGAACACCCTCCGGGCTTGGTTACCCTGTCCGCGCGATCCGGGAGGGCGATTTGTTTTACATCCACAACTTCGTAACGGACCGCTGGCCGTGCGGGGATCCAGAACTGGGTCTCATGGATACCGACGCAAGCCCGACAAAAACACTCATCACCGAGCTAGGCGAGCAAGACCGGTTCTGGCAAATGGCTTTCGGCAAAAGGCCGGAGGCCGAGCTCTATGACCTGAAGAAGGATCCCGACTGCGTCGAGAATGTCGCAAACGACCAGACGTATTCAGCGAGCGCCACCGTGTTGCGCGACAAACTATTCGCGGAACTTAAAAAGCAGAACGATCCTCGTCTGTTGGGAAAAGGCGAAATTTTTGACGATTACATTTCGCCAAAGTCCAATGCGAAGCAAAAGAAACGGCAGTAGCATTCTCAAGCATGCGCCGATGTTTTCCTCGCGACACAGCGGGCTGCTCAACAGCTCATCACTACCAGTGGTCGGTGCGGAAAGGCTGTGCGGGAAGTCCGTCCTGGTTAAACAGGTTCGCCCACGGAAAATGAGCACTCCATGCGTAGCGCACCGCGGCGGGCTCAGCGACTGAGGGATGCGAAACCACCACAGACTCGCCGTCGATCTTTGCTTCAGCCCACACAAACTTCCGGTCTGATCCAGCGATCATGAATCCTTGCAGTTGTTCAGCGTGCCGGGCAACAAGGCCTTTTCCAGTGTGAGAAAATTTCACGCGCGCAACCGCTCCATCGAATGCATGAGAGGCGTACAGTGGCCCGCAGAACTCAGCCTTGTCTCCGTAGGCTACGCTTAGCGCAACGCGAACCGCTCGCTGGCCATAGGAAGACTTCATCACCGGGTGCGTCCCCGCGCCGAGATCCGTCGAAGTCACCATGTAGGTCTTCGGATAGTCCATAAGCCGACAGTACAATTCATGCGAATATTCCGGATCCGGTTCGCGCGGCAACTGCGGGGGCTGGGCCGCGAACTTTTCAGCCTTGCGATGCAGCGGGTCAGAGGGGTCCCAAGCAACGCCTCCGCCGCTTGGTTTTTGAATGTAAAGAAATGGAAAATCTTGTCCCCAATCTTTGCGCCATCCCTTGATGAGAGCGCCCATCAGGGCGTATTGATCCACGCAGGCGATATTGGTTTTGCTTTCCCCCTGATCCCAGAGCACACCGCGGATTCCAAAGCCGACCACGGGACGAATAAGGGCTTCAAAAAGGGAGCCAATCTGCCCCGTGTTTGCCTCGCCCGCCCTGCCCACTGCGCGCGGTGCTGTGGGCGCCCGTGGCGGCGTCCTACCCGCGCTCTTCGCTTCAGCTTCGATCCGTTTCCAATCGACCATTGCCGCATCCCACTTTTCTTTTTCAGTCTGATACTTTTGCTTCAAGCCCTCGTAGTCATATGCGGGTGCCAGCCGGCTGACCATTTCCTTGCATGCCTGGTCCGTCCGGTACATTTCCTCCGAGAGCCAGAAGCCGGACGGAGTCCCTCCGACAGCACAAACAATGAGTCCGACGGGAGCTCCAAGTTTCGCTTGAAGCGTCTGGCCGAATGAAAACAAGAGCGCCGAAAACTTCTGATTGTTTTCCGGAGTAGATTCCTGCCAGACCGTTCCCCCTGCGCCTCCGAAAAAGCGCAACCCCGCACGACTTGCATCCGCACTTTGTGCGAGAGCCGTGTCATCCGCGGCGTACTGGGTGACATTCATTGCCATGTTGGACTGTCCTGAACCCACCCACACCTCACCGACCAAAACGTCCGAGAGAGTTTTGTCCCCGACCTTCAAGTCGTCCGGGCCGCCTGCGACCAGCGGCTCCAACAATATCCGCCATTTGCCCTGAGAATCAGCCTCCACAGCTTTGCGTTGGTCACGAAATAGTACTTCGAATTTCTCGCCGGGAGCCGCTGTGCCCCAGATGGGTACACGCATCTCTCGTTGGAGCACCATATGAGGGGCGAACACCTTCGGAAGTGAAACGGCTGCCTGAACCTCAAGGCAAAGCAACGTTGCAACGAGCAGGTATGAAGCGGTTTTCATCAGCATGAGATTGGGTGGGGGGTAGGCGTAGAAAGTCGCGGCTCGCATGAAAGCACGGCAGCTGCTGCAAACTAAAGATTGAAATCATGATACCGCGGAATGCCAGTG
>JBILLC010000012.1:0-13111 GCA_044376275.1 Chthoniobacteraceae bacterium
TTGTCATTTGCTTGCAACGCACCGGTTGGTGACAGGTCCTTTGAGGCTGCTGGGCTTGGGCGTTTCGACGCTTGTTCCCCCGATTCGGAGGCAAATGCTGTTGCCTCTGTTTCCCGACACAAATCACGCAGGCTTTGCAAATGCTGCGGGTGCGGTAACCGCTCAAGCAGCCGCCCAGAAGCCGAGGCTTTGACTGGCGTTTACCGCTGAGGTGCTCTGGGTGCCGCGCTACTTTGCGCAGAGTTTTTGTAATGTCGCACTTCGAATTCAGCGTGTGACTCGATGACTTCGCAAAATTCAAAATCGCATTCGAATGACGGAAACAGCGCATCCCCTAAAGGTTCGAGGTTCACCATGCTCAGGTAGAGGTCCGAGCAGAGCGGAAGTGTCTGCGCGTAAAGATCGCTCCCCCCGATGATCCAAACATCCCGGTCGCCAAATGAAATGGAAAGCAGCTCTTCGATACTCCGGACCATCCGCACGCCCGGAATGTCGGCCGTACGCGAAACAACCACATTTTCGCGGCCGGGAAGAGGCTTGCCGAGGCTCTCGTAAGTCTTACGACCCATGACAATCACGTCACCCATTGTGGCGCGCTTGAACCAGCGAAAGTCCTCTGGAAGGTGCCATGGGATCTGGCCTTGCGCGCCAATCACGCGGTTTTTGGCCATGGCTGCGATTGCCTTCATGTTTGTCGATGCAACAAAGCTCAGACCGCGATGGGCGCTTTGATTGCCGGATGCGGGTCGTAGGATTCCAATGTAAAATCCTCGAACTTGAAATCAGTGATTTCGCGCACCGATGGGTTGATGCGCATGGATGGCAAGGCTCGGGGTTCACGCGAGAGCTGGAGGCGCGCCTGCTCAAGGTGATTTGAGTACAAATGCAAATCGCCAAACGTGTGGACGAAATCGCCGGGCTCCAGATTGCAGACTTGGGCCACCATCATCGTGAGCAGCGCGTAGGAGGCGATGTTGAACGGCACGCCAAGAAACAGGTCAGCGCTGCGCTGGTAGAGCTGGCAACTGAGCCTGCCATTTGCCACGTAGAATTGGAAAAGAGTGTGGCAAGGCGGCAGCGCCATTAAATCGATTTCGCCGGGATTCCATGCGCACACCAGATGTCTGCGGCTGTCGGGATCGCGCCGTATGCGCGCAATCGCATCTTGGATCTGGTTAATCGATCTGCCATCGGGCGAACGCCAGTCCGTCCATTGCGCACCGTAGACGCGCCCGAGGTTTCCGTCGGCATCCGCCCATTCGTTCCAAATGGTAACACCGACCTCTTGTAGCGAGCGCACATTGGTGTCCCCGCGTAAAAACCACAGTAGCTCGTGAATGATACTCTTGAGATGAAGCTTCTTCGTGGTGAGCAGTGGAAAACCTTGCGACAAATTAAAGCGCGCCTGTGCCCCGAAAACTGAAAGCGTGCCGGTGCCCGTTCGATCGGATTTTTGGTGGCCGCTTTCGAGCACCAGCCGGAGCAGTTCATGGTATTGGCGCATGGCAGAGGTAGTAAAAATGTCTGTTTGCGTAAGGCGTAGCTGCAAATCTCAGATGCCTCGTCGCTACAGGATCGCGGCATCCCCATACAGCGTGAAGCCGCTTGAGCGCGTGACGCGTACATCCAAGAGCTGACCAAAGTGCCGCCGCTTTCCTTCGAAAATCACGATCTTGTTTTGCGGCGTGCGTCCCGAAAGGCGCTGATCGTTGTTCTTGCTCAATCCTTCGCAGAGCACCTCCACATTCGTGCCCACCAACTCCTCATGTTTCCTGACGACAATCTCGTTGAGCACCCGGAGCAGATCCTGGTTGCGCTCCTCTTTCACAGATTCGGAAACCTGCTCCTCCATGGTGGCGGCAGGAGTGTCACGGCGAGGCGAGTAACGGAAGATAAATGCATTGTCGAAATCCACGCGTCTGACCATCTCGCGTGTGGCCGCGTAATCCTCGTCGGTTTCGCCGGGAAAACCCACAATCACATCGGTGGTCACAGCAATGTCCTTTCGCGCTTTGCGCAGCGCCTCGGTGAGATCAAAAAATTTTTCAGCGGTGTAGCCTCGATGCATTTTCTTGAGAATCCGATCCGAGGCGGACTGCATTGGCAAGTGCACATGGGGCATTAGCTTCGGAAGACGGCTGAAGGATTCAACAAGGTCAGCCTTGAACCCGATGGGATGCGGTGAAGTGAAACGGAGCCTTTCGAGGCCGTCGATTGCATGGATCGCCTCCAGCAGCTGTACAAACGGACTGATGCCGTTCGCTTTTTCGAATTCGTGTCGGCCGTACAGATTCACAATTTGTCCGAGCAGAGTGACTTCGCGAACTCCGTTTTCGACCAGGTTGCGAACTTCATCCACAATCTCCGAAATGGGCCGCGAACGTTCCGAACCGCGGGTGCTCGGCACAATGCAAAAGGTGCAGCGCATGTTGCAGCCCTGCATAATGGAGACAAATGCCGTGGCCTGCCCGTCTTCGAGTACATGTTCGCGGATGGTTTGCTGCGAGCCTGGTTCCTCGTCGACGTCCACGATCGAGAGACGCTGGTCGTCCATGAGCCGTTCACGCGAGCGCTGGCGGTGTTGCATGAGTTGGTCGACGTAGTCAGCAACCTTGTGGAATTTCTGCGTGCCCACAACGAGATCAACGTGGGCCATGCCTTTCACAAGCTCCTCACCACGGCTCTGCGCCATGCAACCTAGAAATCCGAATACCATCTCCGGTTTATTCTGACGCAGCCGGCTGAGGATCCCCATTTTTCCAAGCGCCTTTTGCTCCGCCATATCCCGGACGCTGCAAGTGTTGAGTAAAACCACATCCGCCAAGCTCTCGCTCGGCGCGAGCTCGTATCCGCGTGCCAGCAGATCGCGCGTGACCTGTTCGGAATCACGTTCGTTCATCTGGCAGCCGTAGGTTTTGATGAATACTTTGGGCATGGCGGAATCGGGAGCTTGCCACGGTTGGAGTTCGGAGTCTAATCCGGAGACGGGTTTGGGTGGGATCTGATAATTTTTGTGCCCGAGGAGGGGCAAAACTGATTTTGGGTTTGCATCGGCCCGCATCCAAACTGAGTTTCACTGCTTCTAGTTCGAATTGAGTTCCAATTATGAGTTCTGCGCGCCGAGTTGTTATCACAGGGATGGGAGTCATGAGTCCGGTGGGAGCCGACCTCGGGACTTTCTGGGAAAATCTGACCTCTGGAAAAAGCGGGATTGGGCGCGTCACGCTTTTTGATATCACCGGGTACGACTGCCAGATCGCCGGCGAGGTGGCCGGATTCGACCCGACTCAATGGTTCAAGGTGCCGAAGGACTCGCGCCGCGCAGACCGTTACGCGCAACTTGCGATGGCTGCCTCCAAACTGGCAATGGCCGATGCCGGCCTGGAGGGTGCCCCGGGCAATCCCGAACGTTTCGGGGTGATGATCGGCTCCGGAATCGGCGGGCTCAAATCCCTCGAGGACCAGCACACCAACCTCATCACAAAAGGGCCAAGCCGCATCTCGCCCTTTATGATTCCCATGATGATCTCGAATATGGCGAGCGGCCTCGTGTCCATGGAGTACGGGCTTCAGGGGCCGAATTTCGCGCCAGTATCGGCCTGCGCGACCTCGGCGCATGCGATCGGCGAGGCCTGGCGCATGATCCGGGATGGTGACGCCGATGCCTTTCTCGCTGGCGGTTCTGAGGCTGCCGTGGTGCCGCTTGGTTTGGGGGGGTTCGGGGCGATGAAAGCGCTTTCCACCCGAAACAACGAGCCCGAGCGGGCCTCCAGGCCTTTTGACAAGGGGCGCGACGGATTTGTCATGGGTGAAGGCGCTGGCGTTCTCGTTTTGGAGGAGCTTGAGCACGCCAAACAGCGGGGCGCGCGCATTTACTGCGAACTGCTTGGCTACGGTTTGACAGCCGACGCGTACCACATGACTTCGCCGCTTCCGAACGGCGAAGGAGCCCAGCGTTGCATGCGCATGGCGTTGGCCAAGGCGGGCGTGAACATTGAGGAGATCGACTACATCAACGCCCATGGGACTTCGACCCCGGTAGGGGATTTGTGCGAAGTGCGTGCAATCAAAGCGGTCTTTGGGGAGCACGCCCGGAAGCTGGCCGTCTCGTCCACTAAATCGATGACAGGACATCTTTTAGGCGCTGCTGGCGTGGTTGAAAGCGTTGCCTGCGCCATGAGCATCCGGACCGGGGTCATCGCGCCCACAATCAATCTAGAGGATCCAGAGGAGGAGTGTGATTTGAACCTCACCGCCTTGACCGCCCAGGAGCGGCCGGTGCGCATCGCTCTGAACAACAGCTTTGGTTTTGGGGGACATAACGCATCGTTGGTCCTTGGTGCATTTTAGCGAGGCCCGGGGGCATCAACTGGTTCGGCCTTTTTGCTGCCGCTGGCCGATGGGTTCGCGGTGGGTGCACGGGTCCTAAAATCAGTGGCATTTGCCCTGCCGGCTCCTGAACCGGCGGAGGTGCTACCCGTCCTGCCGGTGGCGATCCGCTTGAACTGCTCGTTGGGTTGGCGCATAGTTTTCGGCCCTAGCCGCGATTCCGCGCGGCATGGTCTAACCTCACACAAAGAAACCAGCCGTATGACCTCTGAATCCAATGGTGCCAAACCTCTGAGCGCCAACGAGAACATCAAGACGCTTTCCAATTTTTTGCGCGGCAGCATCGCTCAGGATTTGACGGACCCCTCGACTGGCGCCATTTCAGAGGAAAATAGCCAGCTTACCAAATTCCATGGGTTGTACCTTCAGGATGACCGTGATCAGCGGAATGCGCTTAAGAAGGCGGGCAAAGAAAAGGCGTTTTCGTTCATGCTTCGGGTGCGACTGCCCGGCGGAAAAGCGACACCGCAACAGTGGCTCGTGTTGGACAAACTCGCGGGCGAGGTCGCCTCGCCATCGCTGCGCCTGACCACGCGCCAGACTTTTCAGTTTCACGGCATTCTCAAGGGTAACGTGAAGCCGTTGGTGCAGCGGATGCACAGCGTGCTGTTGGATTCGATTGCGGCCTGCGGCGACGTAAACCGCAATGTCATGGCGCCGCCCAATCCAGAGTGCAGCGCGCATTTGCAGCAGGTTTATGACGATGCTCGCGAATGGAGCGAGTATTCGCTGCCAAAGACCCGCGCTTATCATGAAATCTGGTTGGACGAGGAAATGGTTGCGGGTGGTGAACCTGAGCGTGAAACCATGTATGGGCCGACGTATTTGCCGCGCAAATTCAAGACAGGTTTTGTGCTGCCGCCGTGCAACGACGTGGACGTGTTCTCGCAGGACCTTGGTTACATCGCAATTTTAGAGGGCGACCGTTTGGTCGGCTACAATGTGACGGTTGGAGGCGGCCTCGGGATGAGCCACGGAAATGCGGAGACTTTTCCAAGACTCGCAGATGTGCTCGGCTTCATTACGCCCGACAAGGTCAACGTCGTGGGCGATGCTGTACTAACCACTCAGCGTGACCACGGTGACCGGACCAATCGCAAACATGCGCGCCTGAAATATACCATTGAAGATCGCGGAATCGAATGGTTCCGCGCAGAAGTCGAGCGACGTGCGGGCATCAAGTTCGAACCCGCCCGCCCTTACGAATTCACCACGATCGAGGATCCGCACGGCTGGCACCAGTGCCTCGACGGCACATGGTTCTTTGGACTGCACATTCTCAGCGGCCGCATCCGCGATCTCCCCGGCTGGAATATGAAATCCGCGCTGCGCGAGATCGCCGAAATCCACACCGGCGATTTCCGGCTGACGCCTTCCCAGAATTTGACGATATCGGGAGTGACAGAGGCGCAGAAGCCTCTGATCGAGGCGATTCTCGGCCGTCACGGGCTCACAAATGAAAACGATCGCTCACGTCTCCGCTTGAATGCTCTTTCCTGTGTGGCTCTGCCGACCTGCGGTCTCGCGCTTGCCGAAAGTGAGAGGGCGTTGCCTGAAATCCTATCCAAGTTTGAGACTGTTTTGGATGAGGCTGGATTGCGCGAAGACGCCATCAGTCTGCGTGTGACTGGATGCCCGAATGGATGCGCGCGGCCGTATCTTGCCGAGATCGGGTTCGTGGGACGTGCGCCAAACAAGTACGCGCTCTATATCGGAGCTAAATACAATGGTACGCGATTGAACCGGCTCTTCAGCCCAAGCGTGACGGTTGACTCCGCCGTTGAGATGCTCAAACCGGTGATCAAGCGTTACGCGATCGAGCGAAATGCGGGCGAGGGTTTCGGCGATTTCTGCGACCGTGTTGTGCTTCCAAAAGACGCGACGTTCCATTCAGTAGGCACCGTCGCACAGGTCTAAAAACGGAAAGTGCCGACTTTCCCTTGCAATCAAACAGGCACGCTTGATCGCGGAGCCGGCATTCTTTTCACCCACCTCTTGAAGTTATGAGCCAACCCCAGACTGCAATCTCTCCGCGGCGCGACGAGGATTTCTCCGAATGGTATCAGCAGGTTGTTCGTGCTGCGGACCTGGCAGAACCCTCGGATGTCCGCGGTTGCATGGTCATCAAACCCTGGGGATATGGTGTGTGGGAGCAGATGCAGGGCGCGCTCGATGCCATGTTCAAGGCAACCGGCCACAAGAACGCCTACTTTCCGCTTTTCATCCCGCTCTCGTATCTCGCGAAGGAAGCCGAGCACGTCGATGGTTTTGCCAAGGAATGCGCTGTGGTGACGCATCACAGGCTTGAAGTCGGACCCGATGGCGCGCTGCGTCCAGCTCCATCCGCGGAACTCACCGAACCTCTGATCGTACGCCCAACGAGCGAGACCATCATCGGCGCGACATACGCCAAATGGGTGCAGAGCTACCGTGACCTGCCGATTCTAATCAACCAGTGGGCGAATGTGGTTCGCTGGGAAATGCGGCCCCGTATTTTTCTGCGCACCGCGGAGTTTCTTTGGCAGGAGGGCCACACTGCGCATGAAACCGATGTCGAGGCGGTTGAGGAGACCGACAGAATGCTGGGCGTATACGCAAAGTTTGCTCGCGAGTATCTGGCGTTGCCTGTTTACACCGGCGAGAAGAGCGCTGGAGAACGCTTTCCTGGCGCGGTGCAGACTCTCACCATCGAGACCATGGTGCAGGATCGAAAGGCGATTCAGGCCGGAACCTCGCATTTTTTGGGACAGAATTTTGCGAAGGCCAGCGGCATTCGGTTTTTATCCAGAACAAACACGCAGGAGTATGCGTGGACCACGAGTTGGGGTGTGAGCACTCGATTGATTGGTACGGTGATCATGGCGCACGGAGACGATGACGGTGTGGTCTTGCCGCCGCGTGTTGCACCTTCGCAGATCGTGATCCTGCCGGTCACGCCGAAGGAGGACACAAAAGCTGCCGTGCTCGAGGCTGCGCACCAGCTCGCGGGCCGCCTGCGCGAACAGCGTTTCCATGGCGATCTACTGCGGGTCGAGGTGGACACGCGCGACATCGGTGGTGGCACCAAGAGTTGGGAATGGATAAAGAAAGGGGCGCCAGTCCGCATTGAAATTGGACCGCGTGATTTGGAGAAAGGCTCGGTGGCACTGGCGCGGCGCGATCGTGGACCAAAGGAAAAGACATTTCCCACCGTTGACCAGTGTGTTGAGGGAATCGTCGGAGTGCTGCAGGAAATCCAGGACGGCTTGCTTGCCAAGGCAACGGCCTATCGCGACGCCAACACGGTTCGGATTGATACAAAGGAGGAGTTCTACGCATTTTTCACCCCCAAAAATGCTGAAAAACCGGAGATCCATGCAGGCTTCGCCCTCGCGCATTGGAACGGTTCGATGGAGGTTGAAAAGCAGATCAAGGAAGATTTGAAAGTGACGATTCGCTGCATCCCAACGGCCGGCCAAATACCCGGCGCCGAAGAGCCTGGACGTTGCGTGATCACCGGAGAACCGAGCGCGCGCCGGGTGCTCTTCGCCAAATCGTACTAACCCATTTTTTATGAATCCGATCTCGAATCGGAATGATCCGTTTGAAAAACGTTTCGCCCACTTGTTAACCACCATCCTCTTATGACCTCAGCCATCCCTGTCGAACACAACGATCCGGTCAACGCACAGATCCTTGCGATATCAGAGGATAAGATTCAGGGGTTTGTCAGGGAGCCTTTCGAGGAAGTCGCAAGGCTTTCGGGAGTCGCGCTGGACGTGGTCGTGGAGAGAATCCGCGCAATGCTTGAGGCGGGCACCATCCGCCGCGTCCGACAGACCTTGATCGCACCCAATCTCGCGCACGGCGCACTTGTTGCATGGCGTGTTCCTGAGGAAAAACTCAACAGCGCGTTTGATTTCATGTTTCAGCAGGATCCATTCAGTGGCCATGTGGTGGTTCGCTCAACCGACCAGCAAACCAAGGGATCTGAGTACCGGCTCTGGACCACTTTGAAGGTACCCGTGGGCACCTCAATGGATGAGCATTGCGAGGTGTTGATGAAGCACACTGGTTGCGAAAAGTACAAGCTGATGCCTGCCAAAGGAATTTTCGCGCTCGGTGTCGGGCACGTCAGGCGCAAGGCCATCGAGCCCGGGGACAAAATTGATAAGCCTGCGCAGATGATGCCCGTTCAAAGCATCAACTTGAGTGATCTGGATTGGAAGGTGCTTCTCGCTTTGAAGCGGGAATTTGACCTTTCCGAAATCGGATCTCACCCCTGGGTCGCGAGGGCCTCGGAGGCTGGAGTCAGCTTGGAGGAGTTCTTTGCGACGGCTGAGAGCCTCCAGCAGCGAAAAGTGATCGGACGTTTTTCCACCTTTCTCGAACACGTGAAACCCTCCCAAACCGGAGTGAGAGTCACCCGCTTCAACGCCCTTTTTCATTGGGCGGTACCAGTGGGCCGTGAAGTCGAGGCGGGCGGGGAAGTGGGCAGGCATGAAGTGCTCACCCATTGTTACTGGCGCGAAGGTGGACCGGATTTCAACAACGTCAACATCATGTCCGTCGCACACGGCACCGAGAAAGATCGCGTGCTCCAGCACAAGGCTGCAATCGACGCGCACCTCGCTGCGTGCGGTATTCCTGTTGTTTACACCAACGTATTCTGGGGTGGTCGCAGTGAGATCAAGCCTTCCGAAATCTCGCCGCTCATTCACAAGGAATGGATCGCACGGATGCGATCCGGGGCCCCCGTCTAAGAGTTGCTACCCGGCACAGCCGGTATTTCAGCTCAACGAATGTCGGGGTTTTTCTCCAGCCAAGCCTGGAACGCCTCGAGAGCGCGGGCTCTGTGGCTGATGGTATTCTTGATTTCCGATGGTAGCACGCCGAACGAATGTACCTGGCCATCAGGCACAAACAATGCATCGTAGCCGAACCCCCCTGCGCCCTGTTCTTGCTCGAGTAGCCTGCCTTCGCACACACCGTGAAAAAGACCGCGGATTTCGCCTGCCTGCGCTAGCGCCAACACACAATGGAAGCGGCCGCCTCTAGAGTCTGGTTCAGGATGGGCGGCGAGTTCTCGCAGGAGACGTGCGCGATTCTGAGCATCGGAGCTGTTCGTGCCGGCGTACCGCGCCGAGAAAACGCCGGGTGCCCCGTCTAGTGCGTCAACAGAGAGGCCTGAATCATCGGCGAGCACCCAGCCGTCAAAGTGTTTCGACGCCGCGAGCGCCTTGATTGCCGCGTTCTCGGCGAAAGTGATGCCGGTTTCCTCTGGTGAAATGATTTCCGGATGCGCGCACAGGTCGCTCACATTCCAG
The DNA here is from genome assembly GCA_044376275.1 of Chthoniobacteraceae bacterium. Classification (GTDB taxonomy): domain Bacteria; phylum Verrucomicrobiota; class Verrucomicrobiia; order Chthoniobacterales; family Chthoniobacteraceae; genus Chth-196. The sequence continues at coordinate 9,696 of JBILLC010000012.1, forward strand.
CGATCGCCGAGAACGGCCCTGAACTCTTCGGTTTTGTGCGCGTTTTTGGTCGCGATAAGCAAGTTCGGCATCGTGTTTGAATACGCCACAGAGGGTGATAAAACGATCCCAAAAATTGTCCCCCTTCAAAACGACAATGCAGACAGCTGTGCGAATAAAGGCGTGCCCGTCTCGAATGAGATTCAGAAAGTGATCCACGCAAAGCCGCGAATGGCGCAAGGAAAGGACTGGCAGGGCGAACATTTCCTGTCCCACCCAACCTCCTCTTCAAAAGTGTTTTGTAAACGCCTCGAGCGACTCGGATCGAAAGGCGCTTTCATGAAGCCTTTCAAGCCGATCAAGATCTTCAATCGCTTCGATTGCCTCGCGAACTCGGTTGGGATAGGCGCCGTGTCGAATCTCCAAGGCGCGCAGAACCGACGATCGGAGCGCACTCAACCTGCCTTCGAGTTTGAACTGATCAGCGATGGACATCGTCTTGGATTGAAGATCTGTAGCATTCATTTTTGCGATGCGTTGCTGAAGTTTTGGGATGTCGCCTTCACTGTTTAGGGTATATCGCAGGATGCGCTCCAGCGCATTCTCTGAAAGTGAAAATAACAGCATCTCCTCCCAGAGCGCATCCCCCAGTAATTCGCCGATCGGCTCGGCTTTAAGCGCCCGCAGCGTTAGTTTTTCCGGCTAGAGTCGTTGCCGGATGAGCTCGAGCGTCAGCAAGCCATACGACGTCACTAAGGACGAATCCTTTTCCATCCAGCGGCCGGTGTCATTGACCCAAAAACCTGCAGCGTCCTGACGGTTGATGAGCTCTATCGCAAGTTCGCGAGCCCAATCATGCGTCTTTCCAGCAGCTTCGAATGTTTGTGTTTCACTTGCAGCAAGCGCCTTCGCCATCAAGTGGTAGTAGTAATACAATCCTTGCTTACCCAAGCCTGGATTTTCTTCCAAAGTGAAATTGTTGTGCAGCCATCCGAGCGCTGCCTGCACCCGCTGATCCTGCCTTGAAACATCCGCGTACATGAAAGAAAGCAGACCCGCGTAGCTCATCGAGCCTGAACTGCGCAGGGCTTTGCGGCCCCCTTTTTCCTCGACCTCTCCAGCATTGCTAAAACCAGGGTAATACACAAAACCACCACGCTCTGATGTGGCATCAGAAACCCACTCCTGCGGGTTTGTAGCCGGATGATTCTGGCAGCGTGAAACAAAGGCGATTGCCGCAGCCCAATCGAGCTGTGAGCTTTTCGAAACGTTTTCCCTGGTCTTTTCCGCGAGCTCGCATGCTCTGAGAGCTTCGAGTGAAATCATCGTGTTATCCAAATCCGGGTGCTGCCGCTTTGGGCTGACCCCCGTTGGGCCGTAGCCGATGCCTCCGTTCAATTCGGGCCGCACCATTTGATGCGCTTGCTGGCGAATCACAAACTCCTTTGCGTTGCGGATGACTGCGACGTCCTTCGGATCGCCAAGCTGCAGAAATGCCAACAGCGCAATCGCAGTGTTGTAGTTGCTCAAGCCCTCCGCGTAAATCCCGCCGTCTGGCTTTACTTGGGTTCGCAGAAAGTGAAATCCCTTTTCAATGCTTTGTGTCACTTTGATCAGATCCGCGCGCTGCGCACGCATGAGGGAAAGAAGCGATAAGGCCGTGATCGCCGGGTTTCGGGGATCGCTCCAAGCTCCATCCGCGTTCTGCTGCGTCACCAACCAGCGGGCTCCGCGTGCGACGGATTCGGCCACCTCATTCTGCAGTGAGCCGTTCGCCTGGCTTGCTCGCTCAGGATTTGCCGCCATCGCACGATTTGGGCAACCGATCGATGAAATTAAAATCGCAACTGCCATGCAGGTTGTGCGAAAGACCGGGGCGGTGCGTTTCATTGGACCTGTGTATTCTCGGTTGAGGCGTCAGTCAAACTGGATGCGTCGCCCATCTGGGCGTGGTGGTTATCGTTTGAATCATCCGCTTCTTCTCGGATTGATTGGTTGGCGACGACATGTGAACGTCTTCGTGCGGCACACGTTTTCATGAAGCGATTCCCTCTCTTGCAGCTTTTCACTCTCGTCTGCTTGTGTACCGCAAGTTTTGCGGATCGGGGCGCAGGCTCTTCCGCTGTCAAATTGTCTCCGTCTCGGAGTCAGGCGGGTACTACTCTTGATGCGAAAAAGGCCTGCTTTGCTGGCGGGGAGGAGTCTCTGGTTGTTCCTGCCCTTGATGGCACAGGTGTAGCCGGGGATGCGGGCGCGCCTCGTGTCCAGAAGCGTGGCGACGGCATCACGATGGTTGGGCTGGTCAGCGTCGATCCGCAGAGGGGGCGGATTTCATTTCCAGCGAAGGTCAATCAGCGTTCTGGTTTGGTGGAATACGCGGTGGTTACAAGCAAGGGGAAAGTGCACGAGTCGGTGTTCGTGACCGAGGCGGCAGCGACGCACATTCATGTTGCCGCGCTTTTGTTGAAGCTGGCTCCATCCGAGGGTCAGACTGAGCCGGTGAAACTCGCGGTCGAGGTGGAGTGGCAGCAGGATGGATCGGCGAGGCGTGAATCACTGGAACGGTTGATCGTTCATGCGAAGGATTCAGGGGCGGTTCGTGCAGGCAGCACGCTGTCGCCGGAAGCCTGGCACTACGCGGGTCCCGCCTTAAACGAGGGTGCGCTGGTGGCCGAAACGGAGGGCAGTGTGGTCGCGCTCATTACCGATGCCGCGGCTTTGATTCAGAACCCGCGTGCCGGCCGGGTGGATGATGAATTGCACGCGCCCAACTCCGATTCACTTCCGGGGCAGGGGAGTCCTGTGGTCGTGCATTTGCTACCGTTCAAAGACAAAAAGACGGAGTAGGCGCTGTGGAAGTGCGCGTTCTCCTTTCGGCGCTGATTTTTGGGGGCATTGCGTCCCGCGGGAGCAAAGTCCGGCTAATAGAAAGCCCTTTTGAGGGTCGTCAAAAATGTTGAAATGTCGATAGTCAACAGCCCCTGCCATCCCCATGAGTTTGCCCTCCCCAGCACTGAACCGTCCAAACGGGGTGATCCCCCCGCAAGCAATGTTGCTTGTCAGGCCTGTTTCCTTACGGCTGTCAGTGGTTCTCCTCGTAGCTCTATTGAACGCGGATGGCTTTGCGGCTGAAAAAAGCCCGCGTTACGAGACGGAAATTCGTCCAATTCTCAAAGCACATTGCACTCATTGCCACGGCGAGGAACCCAAGCCCGGCGGAGGCGTCGACCTTCGCCTGCGGCGTTTCATGGATGGCAAAACAAAAGACGGGTCCCCGATTCTTCTGCCCGGAAAACCCGAGGAAAGCGAACTGCTACGGGTTATTCACGAGGGAGAAATGCCGAAAAAAGGGAAGAAGTTGTCTCCGGAGGAAATCGTGCTGCTCGAGCGATGGGTAAAAGACGGTGCCAAGATCGGGGCAAGCGAACCGGAGAGTC
>JBILLC010000338.1:0-3607 GCA_044376275.1 Chthoniobacteraceae bacterium
CGGCGCGCTCATGATTGTGCTCTGGAACGCCCTGTTTCTACATGCACGCTGGGGAGGACTCGCAAAGCGCAATGGACTTATGGCGATTGCCTTGGGAGGGAATATCGTGACCTCATGGTCTTGGTTCGGAGTGAATCTTTTGGGGATCGGCCTGCACTCCTACGGCTTCATGTCGGCGGCCTTCAACTGGCTGATGCTGTTTGTCGCGAGCCAAGTCGCGCTCATTGCCATCTCGCTTCTCCCCCAAAATCTTTGGCGCAGCCAAACCCGATGAGTCGTCGCAGGAATCCGCTGCCCGGCTCGCACATGCCGCAGTAAATAAAAACTCAGCAACAACCCGCCCACCGATCCGCAAGGCAGCTTACAGATGTCCTCGCACTGATCCCCGCCCCTAGTTTTGATCCAGTTTCGACCGCTTGAGCCACACTCATCCAACGATTAATCAAACACTTTAATTATGAAACATCCCGGTATTTTATCGAGCGTGATTGGCATGCTCCTTCCCGGCATCGTACATGCTGGAGACGAACGCCAAGTTGAGGTTGCCAAACAAGGTGGATTTGTACCGAAAATAGCAGAGGCGTCCGCTGAGGCTGAAAACTCTATTCAAAGTTTCAAAATCTCAAAGGGATTCAGGGTAGGATTGTGGGCGGCGGAGCCGCTACTGGCCAACCCGGTAGCATTTGCAACAGACGAAAAGGGACGCTGGTACGTCGCGGAAACCTTCAGACTGCACGCTGGAGTGAGCGATATTCGCGCGCACATGGATTGGCTTGAGGCGGAGCTATCGAGCAAGGACCTGGATGCGTTTTTGGCGATTCTCAAAGGCGATCCGAAGGTTGATCTTGCCAGGAATGCACAGAACTCGGAGCGCGTTCAGTTGATCTGGGACTCGAAGGGAGCTGGCAAAGCGGACAGCTCGCGGATTTTTGCGGAGGGCTTCAACGGGCCGCTGGACGGAATCGCCGCAGGTGTGTTGGCACGCAAAGGAAACGTGTATCTGACATCTATCCCTGACCTCTGGCTGCTCAAGGATACGAAGAATTCGAACACGGCCGATCAGCGCACATCGCTGGCAAAAGGGTTTGGCATCCGAACAGCATTTTTAGGCCATGATCTCCACGGATTGCGAATTGGACCTGACGGCCGCCTTTACTTTTCTGTCGGCGACCGCGGCGCGAATGCGACGGCGATTGATGGCAGCCGGGTTGAAAACACTGAGACGGGTGCTGTCTACCGGTGCGAACAAGACGGTAGTAAGCTCGAAATATTCGCGCTTGGCCTCCGCAACCCGCAGGAACTTGCATTCGATCAATTCGGCAACCTATTTACGGGTGACAATAATTCAGATGCCGGTGATCCTGCGCGCTGGGTCTATGTTCTTCCAAAAAGCGACAGCGGATGGCGAATCGGCTGGCAGTTCATCAACCAACCCGAACGTCGCGGTCCGTGGCTTTCGGAACGGCTCTGTTATCCAGCATGGCCGGGACAGGCGGCCTACCATCTTCCTCCTGTGGCGGTGCTCGGAAACGGGCCAAGCGGATTGACTTACCACCCCGGAACGGGACTGTCAGAGGAATGGCACAACCACTTCTTTCTAGCAAACTTCAGCGGCACCCCAGCACGCAGCGGGATTTTGTCAGTGCAGAACAAACCGCAGGGTGCGGGGTTCAGCATGTCTGAGCCCAAACAGCCGATCTGGAACATTCTCACAACGGATGTTGAATTCGGCACCGATGGAAACTTGTACCTTCTGGATTGTGTCAACGGCTGGGGCATGACGGGGAAAGGCCGCATCTTCGCGGCATCGATGGAGAACAACGCTTCGGACCCGCTGCTTCTCCAAACCAAAAAGCTCATCCAAGATGGGATGCAGAAGCGACCGATCGAAGAACTCGCAACGCTGATGGGACACCCAGACATGCGGGTGCGTCAGGAGGCACAATTTGAGGTCGCGGCGCGCGGTGATTTGAAAAAGTTGGAAAACCTTGCCAAGAGTGGACCCTCGACGCTCGCCCGAATCCACGCGATCTGGGGACTAGGCCAGGTTGCGCGCGCGAAAGCGCCAACCGTCTCAAATATTATTCCCGCTCTTTTGAAGGATGCCGATCCGGAGGTGAGAGCACAGGCGGCTAAGACCGCATCGGATTTTCCCGCAGAAACACTGCGCAATAACGCTCTCTTCCCCGCGCTGGTTGAATCCTTGAAAGACGAAAGCCCCCGGGTTCGCTCCTTTGCGGCGATCACACTTGGCCGGGCAACCGACCCGCGCGCGACGCAACCGCTGCTCGACGTTTTAAAAGAAAACAACAACCGAGACGCCGTGTTGCGGCATGCCGTTGCAATCGGCTTGTCCGGATGCTCGTCTCCGGCATCGCTCAGTGCGTGTAAAACGAATCAAAGCCTGGGCATTCGCCTTGGTGCTGTTGTCGCCCTCCGAAGGCTCAAGAGCGCGGAACTGGCTACGTTCTTGCGTGACTCCGACCCGCTAGTCGTCGCGGAGGCAGCGCGCGCAATCCACGACGAATCGATTGATGCCGCCCTCCCGTCATTGGCAGCGCTCTCCGCCAATCTTCCCGAGGTGTGCAAACTCTCTGGTGGAAGCAAGGAGGAACCCGGTCCGCGGGACGCCATTCTGCGACGCGTTTTGAATGCAAATTTCCGACTCGGATCGGAGGCGCATGCCAAGGCTCTTGCCGAATTCGCTGCATTGGAAAGTGGACCGGAGGTTCTGAGGGTCGAAGCCCTGCAATACCTTGCAACTTGGGCAAAGCCACCCCGGTTGGACCGGGTTTTCGGACTGTTCCGCCCGCTTCCAGATCGGAGCGAAACCGTGGCGGCCAACGCAATCCGATCGAGCATTCAGAGGATTTTAAAGTTGCCCGGCGACCCTGTTCGCAGTGCTGCTCTCAAGTTGGTTTCGCAGTACAAGCTCCAGGATTGCGGCATAAACCTTGCGGCTTGGGTGGCCGACTCCAAGCTCAACGCGGGACTCAGGGGCGACGCACTCAGTGCGATGGCTGCACTGCAGGACCCTTCGCTCGCCGAAGCCGTGCTGGCAGCGGCGACAGATGCGAACGAAGCGCTGCGCAAGGAGGCGATTCGCCTGCTCATTGAATTGCGTTTGCCGGGAGCGATCGAGGGAATCCAGAAAATCCTCGCCACCGGAAGCGTTGGCGATAAACAGGCGGCGATCCGCGCCCTTCCCGGACTCAAGAATGCGGCTGCCGACGCGGTGATTGATTCCCTTGCCCAGCAGCTTTTAAACAAAAAACTGGCTGAGCCACTGCAAGTCGAGGTTTTGGAAGCGCTCGAAAAGACTGAATCCCTGAAGGGTCGGCTCGAATCCTACGTGGCATCATTGAACTCGTCTGACCCGCTGGCGGCATACCGAGTAGCACTCAAGGGAGGCAACGCGGAAGCAGGGCACAGAATTTTCAGCGAAAAAATCGAGGCGTCATGCTCTCGCTGCCACAAAATTAAGAACGAAGGAGCTGAAGTAGGCCCGAACCTCACCAATGTAGCCTCGCGGGGCGACCGTGAATACCTGCTTGAGTCCATCGTTAACCCAAACGCTAAAATCGCACAGGGGTTTGAAACCGTGATG
>JBILLC010000339.1:0-3599 GCA_044376275.1 Chthoniobacteraceae bacterium
CATAAAATGAACGCCGCAGAAAGCGATTACGTCAGCGTTGGTGTTGGCTGCTTGAATCGATAATCCGAGCGAGTCCCCTACGAAGTCGGCTACCTCCTGGATCTCTTTGATCTGGTAATTGTGGGCGAGGATGACCGCATTTCGCTCTTTTTTGAGGAACCGGATTTCCTCCATTAAATCGACTCCCGGCGCGGTTTCGGAAACTGGCATGGCGCGGATGTTGGCATCTTGGACGGCGTATGACAATTCGGTTGCGCGAGTCGCTGGGTGGTTTTTTTCATTCTGAAAGGGCGTTGAGTTTTGTTTCGGATAAGGGTGCGAGGCAAGGTGTGTGCGGGCAGACCGGTTAATTTTAAAAATAATCTGAAATTATTTGTTTTGAACAAACTACCATGTGCCTCCGCCAAGGTCTGGATTCGCCCCGTTATCCGGCTAGGCGCTTGAACTGGCGTCCGAATCCGCCGCAACGGCACCGTTGCGTTGTCGCTGCGCTGCCTCGCTCAAACTTGGCGCGGTTGCGTCCGTCAAGGTTCTGCAAAAAGGTTGGGTTGGTGGCGAGCGGGAGCGGGTGAGTTCTAGTGTGGTTTGTGGAGGGTTTGGTTTCGGTTCGGGGGGAACATTCAAGCCGCCAATTGAAGCGATGCCCTGACCGGCCTAGTGCCCGTATCGCCAGCCGCGTCGGGTACCGACGAGAGGCCGGAGTCTGGAGACCAGGTCACGCAGCAGTTTATCTACAAAAAAGCGGGGTCGACCGACTGCTTGAATCTCCGTACTACGGTGAGCGCATGGCGCAACATTCGCTGGATGTGATCCGCGATGCCGACTCCTCCCGGTTCTCAAACGACTACAAGCGGGGGAATGCTTGGCGCTACCGCGATTACGTGGTGCGGCGGCCAGCTGAAATCTCAAGCACCAATCCGCCCGAGACCAACCGGCAGGCGCGGATCTGATCACTTCCTCGGCTTCTGATTGAGCGCTCGCAGCTTTTGGGTCCACGGATGCTTGCTTGCCTGCGGCCAAGGTTGCGCTAACGCTTGGAATCATGCCCATCCGCCCCTCTATTTGCGTCGCTTTCCTTGTTTTCGGCGTCTCTGAAAATTCGCTTCTGTCGCAATCCGCCTCCGTACCTCTGGACCCGGCATCTCAGGAACAGCTGTTTTTCAAAAACTCCCGTCAACTCATCTACGAGGGTGTTCGCAGCGGGGAAGGGTATTTCCGCCCGGACGGCAAGGCGCTCGTGTTTCAGAGCGAGCGCGAGGCGGGAAACCCCTTTTATCAAATTTACTCATTGGATCTGAGCACCGGGGATACCACCCGCATTTCCAATGGAATAGGCAAAACAACATGCGCGTTTTTTCAACCTGACTCCTCGCGTCTGTTGTTTTCATCCACGCACGAGGATCCAGAGGCTCTCAACAAACAGAAAGCCGAGCTCGAGTTCAGGGCGTCAGGAAAAACCCGTCGATATTCGTGGGATTACGATCCGGCTTACGAGATTTATTCGGTGGATGCCAAGGGTACTCAGATGCGGCGTCTTACTGAGGCGCCGGGGTACGATGCCGAAGCTTCCTTTTCGCCCGATGGCAAATGGATCGTCTTCACTTCCAACCGCAGTGCGTATCCGCTCGAGAATCTCTCGAAGGAGGACAGGACTCTTTTTGAAAAAGACCCAGCTTATTTCGCCGATTTGTATCTGATGCGGGCTGATGGCGGTGGGGTGACCCGGGTGACGCGCGAGAGGGGTTACGACGGGGGGCCGTTTTTCATGCCCGACGGTCAGCGCATCGTTTGGCGTCGCTTTGATGCAAGCGGAATGAACGCGGACGTTTATTCCGCGAAAACGGATGGTTCTGATTCGCGAAGGCTCACCGACTTTGGGTGCATGTCTTGGGCGCCCTATCCGCATTCTTCTGGCGAATATGTGATTTTCACCGCGAACAAACTCGGGTTTGACAATTTTGAATTGTTTGTCGTCGATACACTGGGTCGCCGCGAACCGGTGCGTGTCACTTACACCTCTGGATTTGACGGGTTGCCCGTGTTTTCTCCCGACGGCACGAAGCTTTGTTGGACTGCGAATCGGGGTGGCGAGGGGAAGAGCCAGTTGTTTATCGCCGACTGGAACCATGCCGCCGTGCTGGCGGCCTTGAGTTCGTCTCCGGAGCGTAAGACGCGCGCTCCCGGGCAAAAGGACGCGGCTGACTCAAAGCCCAAGTCTGCGGGCACGCCAGCGGCCGCCTTTGCGCAGGCCTCGGCTTCAATGGCCAGGCCGGAACCCGTGTTCGATAGCGCAATTCGCGCGGCGGATCTCAAGGCGCAGGTTGAGTGGCTGGCGGATCCAGCGCGGGAGGGAAGGCGCACTGGTGGTCCCGGGGCGCATGCCTCGGCGGAATGGATTTCGCAATATGCCAAAGCCAGTGCGTTGGAACCAGTGGGAGGCTCATACTTTCACGGGTTTGATTACCCGGCAGGTGCCGAGCTGATCGAGGGACGCAACTCGCTTAAAATCTTCGCGGGCGACAAGGCCCGCGCGTTTGAGTTGAATCGCGATTTTCGTCCGCTTTCATTCAGTGATTCTGGAAAGGTCGAGGGCGAGGTGGTTTTTGCGGGATATGGTCTCTCGGTGCCCGAGGGCAACGGGACGTTTCGGTACAATTCTTACGACGGGTTGGAAGTAAAGGACAAGGTGGTGCTGTTGTTGAGGTACGTACCCGAGCAGGTGGATGCGAAGCGGCGCGCGCAGCTCAACCGTTATTCTGGGCTTCGTTACAAGGCGATGCTTGCGCGGGAGCGGGGAGCCAAGGCGGTGCTTGTGGTGGCGGGGCCGGCGTCGGCGCAGGCGGGAGAGCTGCTGGGTTTGTCATCAGACAACACAGTGGCTGGATCCGAGATCATTGCGCACACCGTTGGTTTGGAGGTGGCGGAGGCGCTGCTGGCTGTCACAGGAAAGACGCTCAAGCAGGTGCAGTCCGAGTTGGACAACGAGAATCCGCATATCCCAGCGGGCTTTGCGTTACCGGGGGTGCGGGTTGAGTTGGAGTCCGGAGTGGTGCATCGCAAGGGGCACGACCGTAACGTTGTGGCGGCCATTCCGCCCGGACCGGATTCCACCGGCGAATGGGTCCTGGTGGGGGCGCATTACGATCACTTGGGCAAAGGTGCGGAATCCAATTCCATGGCACGTTCAGGTGAGGAAGGGGGCATTCATTTCGGGGCGGATGACAATGCGTCCGGAACCGCGCTGGTGATGGAGCTTGGAGCCGCTCTGGCAGAAGAGCGGCGTGCGCACCCCGAGCGATTCCGACGCGGGGTACTATTAGCACTATGGTCCGGAGAGGAGATTGGGCTCATCGGTTCGGCGGGATTCGCAGAAAAGCCACCCGTCGACTTGAGCAGGGTGGTGGCATATTTAAATTTTGATATGGTTGGAAGGCTGCGCGAGAACCGGCTGAACTTGCAGGGGATCGGTTCCTCAAAGGCTTGGAAGCGCTTGATTGAAAAACGCAATGTCGCCGCCGGATTCAATCTGGTGCTGCAGGACGACCCGTACCTGCCGACTGACACCACCAGCTTCTATCCAAAGCGGATTCCGGTGCTGA
>JBILLC010000340.1:0-3595 GCA_044376275.1 Chthoniobacteraceae bacterium
TGCGACCGTTGTTAAAAAGCTAATTTCCCGTGACGGAATCGTGGCCTTGTTAGGCGAGGTCGCGTCTTCGCGTTCACTCGAGGCAGCCCCGATTTGTCAGCAGGCTTCAATTCCAATGGTTTCGCCTGCTTCCACGAATCCAAAGGTTACCGAGCAGGGGGACTTTGTGTTCCGGATTTGTTTTATTGACCCTTTTCAGGGGACAGTGTTGTCGAAGTTTTCCTTGGCCAAAGGCTGGAAGAAGGTCGCAATCCTGACTGATGTAAAACAGGACTACAGCGTGGGGCTTTCTGAATTCTTTAAAGCGCATTTTGTTGCGAATGGGGGAACGATTGTCAGTGAGCAAAGCTATTCCTCTGGAGACAAGGACTTTAAGGCTCAGTTGACTGCGATCAAGGCGAGTGGACCTGATGCGATTGTGGCCTCTGGGTATTACACGGAGGCTGGATTGATTGCCCTTCAAGCTCGGGAACTGCAACTAAACGTACCATTACTGGGAGGAGATGGATGGGATTCTCCCTCTTTGGTCGAGGTGGGTGGCAAGGCTGTTGAAGGCTGCTTTTTCTCAAATCATTTTTCCATCGAGGACCCATCGCCAGCTATTCAGGATTTTTTGAAGCGTTATCGGGCCAAGTTTAACGAGGAACCCGGCGCGATGTCGGCCCTTGGATATGACTCGGCAATGATTCTTGCTGATGCGATGAAGCGGGCTGGAACCACCGACGGCAGAGCTGTTCGTGACGCTCTTGCCGCAACAAAAGATTTCACGGCGATCACTGGTAAGATCACGGTGAATCCTCAGCGGAACGCGGATAAATCGGCTGTGATACTTGAGGTGAAGGAAGGTAAATTCAAGTACGTACAGACAGTTGCACCTTAGTCAGATCTGCGGTGTACTGGGCGTGGAAGCTCGTGAACGAACTGCTGCAGCAAATCATCAATGGCCTATCGCTTGGGGCTATCTATGCCCTGATAGCGCTTGGCTATACAATGGTTTACGGGGTCCTTCGCTTTATAAACTTCGCTCATGGCGATGTGTTTATGGTGGGAGCCTTTTCCGGGCTTTACATCTTCCGCTGGCTTAAACCGTTTTTTGATGGTGGACGATGGCTTTTGGCCGCCCTCGTGTTGTTGGGCGCAATGCTTCTCAGCGCCGTTTTGGGCGTCCTGATTGAGTGGCTCGCTTACCGTCCTCTTCGCGAGAAACCCCGGCTGACTGTATTGATCACGGCGATTGGGGTTTCCCTGTTTTTGGAGTATGCTGCGCAACTCTTGTTTGGAGCCGCTCCGCGCGGATTTCCTTCGCTAGTACAAGGTGGATCCATCGGTTGGATGGGTGGATTGCACGCCAGCAATATTCAGGTTTCGGTGTTCTTGGTATCGGGGGTGTTGTTGTTCGTTCTTCGGTTTATCGTGATGCGTACTCGCATGGGGCTTGCAATGCGCGCGCTTTCGTTGAATCCAACTGCTGCGGCTCTCATGGGCGTGAACATTGGCGCGGTGATCTCGTTTACCTTCGGGCTTGGCTCGGCCCTTGCAGCCGCGGGTGGAATTTTTTACGCGTCGCTGTATCAGGCGATAGACCCTTTCATGGGAGTTTTACCCGGGATGAAAGCGTTTGTTGCGGCCGTTCTAGGGGGGATCGGAAGTTTACCCGGTGCGGCGCTTGGTGGGGTGATTCTTGGTGTCGTTGAGACGTTGGTGGTCGGGTACTCGAAGCAACTCGGGATTCCTCCTGGATATCGTGACGCAGTCGCCTTCGTCATTCTGATCCTCATTTTGCTGTTCAAGCCCTCCGGGTTGTTGGGAAAAAACCATCGCGAAAAGGTATGATTCGATCCAAGAGCATACTGCTGCTGATGGTTGTATTGAGTGCGGTTGTCTCCTGCGTGTTCACGGGACATCCAGAGCCGGCATGGCCGATCGCTCAGATCGACGACTATGTTCTAAATATTATCGTGCTCGCAGGAATTAATATCACGTTGGCTGTGAGTTTGAACTTGGTGAACGGGCATACGGGGCAATTTTCGCTGGGACATGCGGGATTCATGGCGGTAGGCGCTTACGCTTCTGCGTGGCTGACACAAGTGCGAGGGAAGGAGATCTTGACGGCATTAGATTTCTGCGACGCTGCTGCGCCTGTCGCTGCGTTTTTACTGGCGACAATTTTTGGTGGAATTGTTGCAGCTCTTGCCGGCTTTGCCGTTGGGCTTCCCTCCCTGCGTTTGAAGGGAGATTACCTGGCGATTGTGACTCTCGGCTTTGGTGAAATTATTCGTGTCGTCATTCAAAACACTGATTCGCTTGGAGGAGCTCGCGGCCTCACCGGAATTTCAATTCGCACCACGCTTGGATGGACATTCGGGATTGCCGCATGCGCGATTTACGTGGCTGCTTCGCTGGTAAAAAGCACCTATGGACGTGGATTTCTTGCGGTGCGTGATGATGAAATTGCTGCTGAGGCAATGGGTATCAACGCCACTAAATACAAGGTGACTGCATTTGTCGTAGGAGCTTTTTTTGCGGGTTTATCAGGCTCGTTGTATGCACATTTTATAGGGTACATCACACCAGAGGGATTCAATTTCCTGAAGTCTGTGGATGTGGTTGTCATGGTGATTTTGGGAGGGATGGGGTCGACTGCCGGGGTTAGCGTGGCTGCCGTCGGGTTGACGGTGTTGAATGAGCTTCTTCGACAGGCTGAACAATACAGGATGATTGCCTTCGCCTTGTTGCTGATTGTCCTAATGATATTGCGGCCGCAGGGATTGATTGGAGATCCGGTCCGTTGGATTAAGGCAAGGAGAGCGAGGCGATGAGCGAATCCAAACCATTATTGGAGCTTGCAGGCGTAGGAATTCGATTCGGGGGCTTGGTTGCCGTAAGCGGGTTGGATTTTTGCGTATCGTCCGGAGAGCTTGTGGGATTGATTGGTCCAAACGGTGCAGGCAAGACAACGGTGTTCAATATCATCACCGGTGTGTATGCGCCTTCTGAAGGTGCTGTCCGGTTTTGTGGTAGTTCAATCGACGGATTGGCCCCGAATCAAATTACGGGTTTGGGGATCGGTAGGACATTTCAAAACATCCGCCTGTTTAGCTCGCTTTCCGTGCTCGATAACGTCCGAACGGCATTGAACCTACATTTGAATACTGGGATGCTTGGCGCACTTTGGAGGGGAAAAAGATTTCGTGAGGAAGAACAGCGCGTGAGGCTTGATGCGTTGGAGTTGCTTGAGATATTCGGACTATCTCGAGTGGCGGACGCACCCTGCAGGAGCCTTTCGTATGGAGACCAGAGGCGGCTTGAAATTGTCAGGGCGCTTGCAACAAAGCCGAGGCTTTTACTGCTGGACGAACCTGCTGCCGGAATGAATCCAACGGAAAAAGTGGAGTTAATGAAATTGATCCGATTCACTCAGGAACAATTTGGACTCGCTGTGCTTCTGGTGGAGCATGACATGAAAGTTGTCATGGGGATTTGTGAGCGGATAGCGGTGCTGGAGTACGGCCGAAAAATCGCGGAAGGCACGCCTTCAGAAATTCAGAGGAATCAGCGAGTGATTGCAGCGTATTTGGGACAGGAGGTCGTCGAT
>JBILLC010000341.1:0-3594 GCA_044376275.1 Chthoniobacteraceae bacterium
CTGGTCGGCAACCAAGGGACCCGCTGCAGCATGCTGTCTGCATGCCCTGGAAAAAGCGGGTCTCCAACCCGACGATAAGGTGAGCTCTGTTTGGCCAGAATTTGCTGCCGCGGGAAAGGCGGAAGTCACCTACCGAATGTTGCTGCAGCATCAGGCGGGGTTGAGTGCTCTGGATAATCCGCCGCCGGTGGAGGATCGGGAGGCGGTGGTGGATGCGCTCGCAAAACAAACGCCGGCATGGATTCCGGGCACTGCGCATGGATATCATCCGCGGACGTTCGGGTTCTTGGCAGACGAGTTGGTCCGGCGACTTTCGGGGGTGGAAAGTCTGGGAAAATACTGGCGGCAGATTTTCGCCGAGCCGATGGATTTGGAAATGTGGATTGGCGTTCCTGAGGAGGTGCTGCCTAGGGTTGCGCCGATTTATTCCTCGAAGAGTGTCCTGCCAAAGGACGATCCTTTTTTGAGCGCATTAATGACTTCCGGATCGCTGACATCGCGATCCTTCGCCTCGCCCAAGGGGCTGCATTCCGCCGCGGCGATGAATGCGGATGCTCCCAGAAAAGCCTGCTATCCCGGCTTTGGAGGAATCGCCACTGCGGCAGCCCTGGCAAAGTTTTACGCGATGTTAGCCCAGGGAGGCATGTGGAGGGGAGAAGCGCTGCTGTCAGGCAAACTGCTAAAAGAAATCGCCGGCGTTGGCATTCAAGGCATGGACGCGGTTTTACAAATGCAGACGGCCTTTTCTTTGGGGTTTATGCGAGATCCGCTGGATGCTCGCGGCCGTAAGATCCGCCATTTGTTTGGTTCCTCCCGAAGTGCGTTCGGGCATCCGGGCGCGGGAGGGAGCCTGGCGTTTGCTGATCCCGAAAGGCGCGTGGGATTCGCCTATGTGATGAACCAGATGGAGCTCGGCGTTCTGCCGAAAGAGCGGGCGCAGGGTTTGGTGGAGGCTCTTTTCGGTCAACCTTACAATGCGGCTGAATAAAAGGCCCGCCAGGACGGCTTGAACTGATGGATCGGCGGCGGAGTGGACCGTTTGACCTCCTACGACGACGCTGGAGGCGGAAGCGGTTGTTGGACGTGAACGGTGCGGATAGGGAAAGGCATCCGAAGGCCGCGCTCTTTAGCCGTGTACCAAATCTGGGTCCTGACCGCGTCCGTGGCATCAGACAGGTGCTCTTCGCAATCCACCCAAAAGACGACTTCGTACTGAACACCGGACTCGCAAAAATCGCGCAGGTGGACCTTGGGGGCGGGTGCGGCGAGCACTCCGGGTGCGGACTGTGCCGCATGCAGCAGGGCGTCTTTCACCGCGATGGGAGCGGCATCCAGTTCAAACAAGACGTTGACGGTGGAGGCGCGCTCGGCAGTTGGAGCGGAAAGGTTGGTGATGGTGCCGCCGGCAATGGTTTTGTTCGGAACATCGACCAAGACATTGTCTGCGGACCGCATGCGCGTGGACCGCCAGTTAACCTCCAAAACCTGCAGTCGCTTGCCTTCGAGCAGCAGCCAGTCGCCCTTTCGGAAGGGACTTCCAATTTGAAGAGCGATGCCCGACAGCAGGTTGCCTAAAAGGTCCTGGCTCGCAAAACCGATGACCGCAACGGACACGGTGGAGCCCAGCTCCAGCCCGCTCAGATCCTTGTGGTACACCCCTTTTGCGATCGCGATCAGCGAGAAGCCGATGATTGTAGCGCTGCAAATATCGCTCAGAAATTTCGGCGCTTCGGTCTCTTGAGTCCGTTCAAACCAATCGTCCCAAACGCATTTTCGAATCACCCGGACGGCCATGAGCGCGCCAAAAAAGATGCTGCCGGCGAGTAGCGCCTGCAGCAAGTCTTCGGGAATCAGCAGCGGCTGCAGCGGAGCTTTTGCGCCCTCGACGGTCACCTCCATACTACCCTTGGTCTTCGCCACGGAGGCAAGGGCAAGCGACTGATACAGCCGCAAGGGCAGGTAGGCAGAGAAGCAGTAGGCGGCGACTTTGAAGCGCAGTTCAAAACTTACGCGCAGTCTTCGCGAAAATGCGCGTCCAGCCCACAACACCAGCAGAAGCAGCAAAGGAATCGCGACAAGGCTGGCGGCCAGAGGCAGCGTGTAAGGGCGGGCAAAATCCATAACGTGTCCGGTCTTTCTACCATCGCCCGCACATTTAGGCCAGTACACAGCCGCTAGTGAGACCCCTCAAAAACCGTCTTCCTCGGCCGTCTCAATGAAAATCCTGCCCGCCCTGCGCCGGGCGTGGGCGCCCCCGGGCAGATTGATTTTTGCCGGAGACTCGTGCAGCGCGAGTTCAATGACCGCTTCCACGATGTCGAAACCAACGCTCGAAACGCCTTGTTCCCGCAGCCAGCGCATGGCCAAGCGCCGCTGGATCGCCGCTGGAGCCGAACGCAGCGCCGCGACCTCCAGCGTTTGATCATGCCTGTCACCGGGGCTCGGGATGAGCGTGTTCAAAAGAGCGTCGTCGTCGCGCAAAAGCTCAGCAGCCCGCCAAATCGCAGCCTTCACAGGCCTACGCATGACATCTTCAAGCGCAGGAATGAGGGTGTGACGAATCCGGTTCCTCGTCCAGCGGAGATCCTGATTTGAGGAATCCTCGCGGAAATCCAAACGTTTCTCCGTGATCCAACCGTCGATTTCGTCCCGCCAAATTTCAAGCATCGGACGCAGCAAATCAAATGACACACCGTTCACCAAACGGGTGCTCGAGGCGGACATCCCGCAAAGACCAGCGGTGCCGGAGCCGCGTAGAAGCCGGAATAGAAAAGTCTCAACCTGATCATCCGCATGATGTCCCACGAGGACTTTGTTCGCATTGAGCGCTTTCGCGGAATCAGCAAAAAAAGCGTACCGAGCATTCCGTCCGGCTTCTTCGATGCCGATTTGATCGGCCTTCGCGATGGAGGCAACATCCGTGCGCTGGATCCGGTAGTTGAGTCCGCGGGACGTCGCGAAGTTTGCGACCCACGCAGCGTCCCCGCCGCTTTCGTCGCGCAGACCGTGGTCAAGGTGGAGTAAGGTGAAGCGTGAAAACCCTGCTTCTAGCAGCATGGTTGCGAGGGCGACAGAATCGCGGCCCGCGGAGAACCCAACCAGAAGTGAGTCGAATGTTTGGACGCCGGCGGCATCCAACGCCCGCATGACGCGGTCCAGGGGTGAGCGGCAAGGGTTCACGGGCGCGTTTCCGGTGCCGCTCCGTTCTATCCGATGCGGCTGCCTCCGAAGTACGGGCGCAGGGGCTCGGGAACTTCTACGGAACCATCGGCCTGCTGGTAGGTTTCGAGCAGGGCGACAAATAGTCGGGGAAGCGCCGTGCCGGAGCCGTTCAGGGTGTGGCAGAAGCGGTTCTTGCCCTCGGCGTCCTTGAAACGCAGGTTCATGCGTCGTGCTTGGAAGTCCCCGAAATTAGAGCAGCTGGACACTTCCAGATAGCTGTTTTGCCCGGGCGCCCAGACTTCGATATCGTAGGTCTTTGTCGCGCCGAACCCAACGTCGCCCGTGCACAACTCAATCACGCGGTAGTGCAATCCCAGCATTTGAAGTACTTTTTCGGCGTTCGCCGTGAGCAGCTCAAGTTCCTCAAAGGCG
>JBILLC010000013.1:0-13064 GCA_044376275.1 Chthoniobacteraceae bacterium
GTCTCCCGATTCAATCCATCAATCTTGCCGACACCGATGTGCGTGATTTGAATGCGCTCGGAACTTGTCCGCTGTTAGAGCATGTGATTCTTCCCAAAGGCGCCGAAAAATCCGATGCGCTGCGCGGGCATCCCAGCATCCGGCGCATTTCTTTCCGCGAGGATGCGGATGGTTCGCCCGCGGAATCAGCCGAGCAGTTTTGGAAAAACATTCCAGAGCTGCCGAAATAGGGTGCGTGATGTCCGCGGGAAAGTTGCCGACTGGCAAGCATAGGCGGCGCCCGAGATCAACCAATCCAGTCACCGCAACCTGCCTGAAGGCATTAAAGTTCAGAGTGAGTAGAAAGCAGTCGTCAAGGATGAGAACCATTGCAAACTTTCTACAGCCAGACGAAGCGCAGTTGTTAAAAATGCGACTTGAAGCGCGCGGTATCCCGGCGGTGCTGCAGGAAGAAAACATCACCCAACTCAATCCCTGGCGGATGTGGGCCATGGGCGGTGTGAGGGTTCAGGTCGCCGATGAGGATCTGGAGGCGGCTCAGATTTTTTTAGAACAGGAGCGTAGTGAAGGAACCAACCTGAACCCAATCCCAGACTCTGAAGGTGCGAGTTGTTTGAGCTGTGGAATGGAGATGACAGACACGCAAACAAGTTGCCAAGCCTGCGGATGGACTTACCAAGTGGAGTCCACACCGGGCGAGGGCGAGTAAAGGATCGCGACTTTTAAAGAGGCAATCTATCAACGGCATTCACACAGCTCCATCTAGCGCAATAACCCCAGCTCCGGGTCGTGTGATGCGCGCCCGCCAATCGTATTCAACCCCCGCTCCCGCCTCCCTGGTTTTCGCCACCGTACTCAATCTTAGATGAACACAGGCAAACTCTCTTCACTACTGATCCTCACCGCTTTCACCGCTCTTTGCGAGGAGCCACTCGAGCGCATGCAATACAATCACCCCGGGCTGGTGGTCGATTTAGGCGTGGGCCTCTGGGCGTGGCCGCTCCCGATGGACTTTGATGGTGATGGCGACCTCGATCTCGTGGTGAACTGCTCGGACAAACCCTACAATGGAGTTTATTTTTTTGAGAATGTGAGCGGCGATACGAGCAGGGTGAAAATGCCCGTGTTCAAGCCGGCCAGACGCATCAGCAAGGGTCTCCAGAACGTTCAAGTAAGCTATGTCGATGGGGTGCCGCATGTGCTCTCGCCGGGGGTCGCGTATCCGGATTTCCTCAGAAGCGGACTCGAAAAGGGCGTCAAGCTTCCTGCGCCTGAGAATGTGCATGACAAGAAGGTGCGGGCGAATATGTGGCGCACTCTCGATTTTGACGGAGACGGCAGGAGGGACATCATCGTGGGGGTTGGCGATTGGTCCGAGTATGGCTGGGACAATGCGTACTCCTCCGACGGCACATGGACCAACGGGCCGCTTCGGGGCTTTGTGTATTTTCTTAAAAACACCGGCACCGACCTGAACCCGGCGTATGACGCAGCGCGTAAAGTTTTCGCCGGTGATCGGCCGATCGAGACGTTTGGCTGGCCCTCGCCGAGTTTTGCGGACTTTGACGGGGACGGCGATCTCGATTTGATCTGCGGCGAGTTCCTCGACGGGTTCACGTATTTTGAGAACATCGGGTCCTGCAATAGCCCGCTTTACGCGAAGGGCCGCCGGTTGACGCTCCCCGACAGTGTCAGGCCCCGCACGCCAGCCGCATGGCTGGCAGTAAAGGAAAGCGCATCTCTATCCGGAGGCCGCGCGCCTCTCACGATGGACTTGGAAATGATCACGCCGGTCGCAATCGATTGGAACAAGGACGGGCACATCGATTTGATCGTGGGCGATGAGGATGGCCGTGTTGCTCTTGTTGAAAACACTGGAAACTTCACTTCAGAGCGGACCCCATTGTTTTTGCCGCCCGTTTATTTTCAGCAGGAGGCTGATTGCTTGAAGTGCGGTGCGCTCGCCACTCCTGTGGGTGTGGATTGGGATGGGGACGGTGACATCGATATCCTTAGCGGCAACACCGCCGGGTACATCGTTTACTTCGAGAACTTATCCGGCGCTGGCGTCGAGCGTCCGAAATGGAATGCTCCGCGCCACCTTGAGTGCGATGACAAACCAATCCGTCCAATGGCTGGCTACAACGGAAGCATTCAAGGGCCCGCCGAGGCAAAGTGGGGTTATTCGACTCTCAGTGTTGCAGATTGGGATGGCGATGGACTGCAGGACATCATCATCAATTCCATTCTGGGAAAAGTGGAGTGGTACAAAAACATAGGCACCCGTGCCGCTGCCAAACTCTCGGCCCCCAAGCCCATCAACGTGGAATGGAATGGCGCGCAGCCCGTTCTCGCCTACGGATGGCTGCGTCCGGAGGCAAAAGAGCTCCTGACCCAGTGGCGTACCACGCCGGTGGTGGTGGATTGGAACGGGGATGGGCTTCAAGATCTGGTCATGCTCGACCACGAGGGATACCTCGCGTTTTTCGAGCGTCAAAAGGAAGGCGCGGACATGACGCTGCGTTCGCCGCAACGCATGTTTTGCGATGAACAGAACGCTCCGATGCGTCTAAGCAAAGGCATCGCGGGTAAAAGCGGGCGCCGTAAAATCTGCGTGGTCGACTGGGATGGCGATGGCCGGCTTGATATTCTTTTAAACTCAGCGAACGCGAATTTTCTAAGGCAGACTGATGCACGTGACGGCAAATGCATCTTCAAAGATTTGGGCCCTCTCGTTCAGCGCAACATTGAAGGACATGACGTCAGTCCAACGGTTGTCGATTTTAACGCGGACGGCGTTCCTGATTTTGTCGGTGGCGCAGAGGACGGTCATTTTTATTATTTCAAAAATCCCCGCACCAAGTAGCAGACTTGCGCACGCGTGCCGCAAGAGAGCGGGGCTCTCAGAACATCCCTGTCCTCCCGCTCAAGGCCTCAGTGGAGCCACCACAAAAAGCAGGTCGCGATGAGGGTTGGAGGAAGGGCTCCGAGAAAAAGCCGCAGTGGACTGATGCCCTCATCCCTGAAGCACGTTGAGCCAGCCAGAATCGCGGCCCCGGCAGGGTTTGGGGCATTGGCAATCACAGTCAAACCACCACCCGTGACAGCGCCGGATATCAACGCGTATTTGAGGTCTGCGGAAATTCCCTCCACAAGGGTTCCCAAATAAGCCAGCGCGGCGTTGTCCGTGATTGCGGTGAGGAAGGTGGCTCCAAAGTACATCATCGGCCCGTCAAGTTTTGCGATCAGCGGACGAAGCCACCAGGACTGTGCGGAGCCGAGGGTAATGAGACCTGCGAGGAAAAAACCCACCAGCAGGCCCTCCCGCAGCCTCAGCTCATCCTGGTATTCCCTCGTAGCCGTGACGAGGCCCAGAAAGATCATGAACACACCGAAAAAGACATCGGGCCAATGCGCGAGTTTCACCACCAGCGCTATCAGCCCGAAATGAAGCGCCGTCAGCCACACCGGAATCACCGGAGCGGGCGGACTATCCGCTGTGTGTTGGTTCAATTCCTTGCGGAACAGGAAGACTGTCGCGAGCGTTGAAAACAGGCAGCTCGCCGCCGCCCTCCATCCAATGTGCGTGAACAGATACGGCGTGTCCCAGTGCCATTTTTCTGCAACCAACAAAACGGGCGGTGCAGCAAAATGCGTGAGCGTGCCCCCGATGGAGATGTTAACAAACAGAAGCCCGAGCGTTGCGTAGGCAAGGCGCGTTGAAATGCCGCGGTCAAAAAAGCGGCGTTTCAAAAGGATCGCGATCAGCGTCATGGCCGCGGGCTCTGTGATGACCGATCCAAGCAGCGTTCCAATCGAGAGTGCGGTGAGATAAAAAGCGGTGCCAGCCTTCAGGGGCAGCATGCGTGCAAATAGACAAATAAAATTCTCAGCCTGTTGAACCACGGGGCGTGTTGCAGCCATCACCATGATCACGAAAACAAACTTGGCCTCCGTGAAATTCAGTTCGCTCACATATTGAACGGCGCTTTCAAGCGACTTTCCCAAAGCTGCAATTCCCAAAAACAATGCCGCGGCCCAAAGACCAAACACGATCTCGGGTTCGGCTAAAAAATGAAATAGATTCTCAGCCAGTGAACCCTCCGGATGCTTCTGAGCCAAGCGCTCAAAACGTTTGACGCAGAAAGTGTGCAACACCGCCAAGGCAAAGAAAGCCGAAGCAAGAATTTCGATCGGAGACGGACTCATGGCGCCTGGTTTGAGCAACTCCGGAATCTGAATGAGCATTCTTTCCGGTACAACCACCATCGGTGAAAAACACTTTTTTGAAAACCGAAGATGCTCAGGCAAGCGTCTCCGGCGCGGCACTGAAGAACGCGGGAAGCTTTTAAACCGGGTGTTGCGCGATTATTTCACGGGCGGCATGCGCCGCTTGAGGGGCGTGAAAAACACGTGAACGGGCCTGTGTAAATTGGTGGATGACACAAAATCCAGCGAGGTTATCATGCCGGATGCCGCCCGCCATTGCGGATAAGCTTGGCTGGAGGCGCTTTTTACCCCCCAAAAAAATCCGCACCCTTATGAATCGTCGCCGTTTTCTGCTCTGCTCCCTCGGAACCACGCTGGCGCTGCCTGGTTTGCCCTCGCTCATGGCAAAGTCGCTGGGCCGGGATTCGGCCGTCCAGGCCGCAAAAGGTGCAGGCATCGGGGCGCGCCGCTTTGTCGCAATCGGGAATCTGCTGGGCTTTCAGGTTAAACAACTCTTTCCAACCAAAACGGGGGCGGATTACGAGAAGACCACGCTCTTGGAGCCGCTATGGGAAAATCGCTCCCACATGACGGTCTATCGCGGATTCGACCATGGCGTGAAGGGTGGGCACTTTGCAGTCCATTCTTTCCTCTCGGGCGTGCTCAATTCCGAAGCGCAAAACAGACCGGATGGCAATGTCACGATCGACCAGTTTCTCGCGGATGAAGTCGGCTTTGAGACACGGTTCCCATCGCTCACTGTGGGATCAGAGGGCGGGATTCACGGTGGATGCCAGATCGCATGGACCAAATCCGGCGTACGTGTCCCGCCCATCACCGGTCCCGCGCAGTTGTTCGACAAGTTGTTTGTGAGCGACTCGAAGGAACGCCAGACACGCCGTGTCCAGGAAAACCAAGTGCAGGCCTCCATCTTAGATTCCGTCCGGGAGGAGGCCAACCGCCTCGCCAAACGTGTCAACAAGGAGGACAAGGATAAACTCGAGGAATACCTCACGTCGGTGCGCGACGTCGAAAAGCGTCTGCAACTTCGCAAGCGCTGGGCAAGCCATCCGAAGCCAGAGGCGCCCTTTGAAAAGCCTGCGAATCGCAACGCCGTGGAAGATCTGCCGCTTCTGTATGAAATGATCGCTCTGGCGTTGCAAACCGACTCCACACGTATTGCAACTCTCGAGATCGGCGGTGATTTTCTTCCGCAAAATCTCGGGATCGACAAGGCGCATCACGGACTCTCGCATCATGGCAACGATCCCGAAGCGATTGCGCATCTCATCACGCTTGAGAAATACCAGATAGAGCACTTCGCCAAATTTCTCACACGTCTCTCGCAGATGAACGACGGGCAATGCACGCTGCTTGATTCCACGACAGTGCTTTTTGGCAGTGGCATGGGCGATGCCAATACGCATAAAAACTCGGATCTTCCGATCATCGTCGCGGGCGGCGGCTACAAGCATGGAGAATTCCGTGAAGTGCCGAGCGAGGGAACCAACAAGGTGCCGCTGTGCAATCTGTTTGTCGATATCGCGCAACGGATGGGAGTCGAGACAAACGCCTTTGGAAGCAGCACGGGCCGCTTTGCGTGATGCGTTTTTGTGCGCCCCGCGTATCAATGGCTTTGGTTGATCTCAAGTCACGCACAGCACCGTTCAAGCAGGTAACATTCGTACTGAATGCAAATTCATCGGTGATGAGGCTTGTTGTTCCGGCGTTGTTTCTTTTCTTGGGCGCCCAGTTTTCACTGGCGCAGTCGACGGCGGAAGTGGCCGCTGCGGGTCCTGCGCGTGAGTTCGTGGGGAAGTACTGTCTGGAGTGCCACGATGCGCGCACGCACAAGGGGGATAGGGAGCTGGAGGGGTTTGCGCTTCCACTCCAATCAGAGGCGGATTTGATCACCGCGAAGGATATCGTCGACCAGCTGACGCTGAAGGAAATGCCTCCAAAAAAGGCGCTGCAACCCACCGACGATGAGCGTCTGAAGATGTTGCGTCTCGTCCGTGGTGCCATTTCGGATGCGAGGAACAAGTTTCAAAGTGCAGGTGCGCGCACTGTCATCCGCCGGCTTTCAAGCCGCGAATATGAGAACACGATCGCGACGCTATTTGGGCGTCGTGTTGATACGCTTGGTCTGACGCTGGATTTTCCGAAGGAAAAAATCACCGAGCACATGGACACCATTGGTCAGGCACTGGTGACCTCCGGGTTTTTGATCGACCAATATTTTCAATCGGCAAATCGTTTGGTGGAGACTCGGTTGGGGACTCCGCAAGGCGAGCCCAAAAACTGGCGCTTCAATGGTAACTTTCGTCAGTATGAAGAGTTGGAGGGGCCCCACAAAGCTGCGTTCAACTTCCGTTACCTCAACTTGTACGAACAGCCCAACACCGACACCCGGCAGGGCGGTTATGGACACATTGAAGACTTTCAAAAAGGCGTCCCTGTTTCAGGACTCTACGACATCGAGGTTGAAGCGCAGGCGATGCACCGAGACACGCATTACGACCCTGCCATCTTTGGCATCGATTTCTCAGAGCCGTTCATTCTCGGGATTGTGCCCGGCGACGTTTCGCGGGGGCACATCCATTATCCCCAGTCCATCGAGCCGCTGCTTGCCAGCAGCACCGTTCCGGACGAGGGCCCGACCTGGCTGAAGTTTCGCGTCTGGCTGGAGGCCGGCCAGACACCGCGCTTTATTTTTCCAAACGGTCCGTACGAGTCACGGGCCTCCGTGATCACGGTCAACAAGCGCTACAAGGACGACTTCCAGGGTCGCACGGAAAAGTCTGACGTCAGCCGCACGCTGCTCTTGAAGGAGGGAAAACTCCCGCACCTGCGAATTAGCGAGATCAAAATCCAAGGCCCGATGCCGGAGCAGGGAGGACGGCTCGAGGAAATCGCGGTGTTCGGCAAGGACGGTTTTGAGCCCGACCGCGCACTCCAACAGCTCGAGGCTTTCGCTCAAAGGGCCTACAGGCGTCCCCTCACAGAGACCGATCTACAGCCGATTCGCGCCTTGTATGAAAAGCGGCTCGGCGAAAACGCGTCCCCGCGGCAGGCGGCGCTGGATGCCTTGAAGATGATCCTCTGCTCCCCATCTTTTCTTTATCTGAGCGAGATCACGGATGAGTCCGAAAAGGCGCTTGCGCCGTATGATCTCGCCTCCCGTTTGTCCTACGCACTTTGGGCGGGGCCGCCGGACGACGCGCTTCTTGCATCCGCGGCTTCCCGCCTCTTGACGGAGGATGCCGCTCTCAAGGAGCACATCCAGCGCATGCTCGCGGACGAGCGGGTTCGCGGCTTTATCAACGGCTTCCTCGACAGCTGGCTCAATTTACGTGACCTCGGTGGAATGCCGCCGCCTCGTGAAACAAACCGCGCCTACTACGCCGAGGACTTGCCTGTCGCGATGAAAACCGAGGTCCGTCTTTTTTTTCAAGATCTGCTCGAAAACAATCAATCCGTGGCGTTGTTTTTGGACGCACCGTATACGTTCGTGGATAAGAAGCTCGCGAAGCTTTACGATCTTCCCGAGAAAAACTCTCTGAGACTTGCCGACGGCTTTCAAAAAATCAGTCTCAACGGCAGTCAACAACGAGGTGGATTGCTTGCCATGGCAGCGGTCCTAACCGTCAGCGCGAACGGAGTGGAGACGTCTCCTGTGACACGCGGTGTTTGGGTGAGCGAAAATATTCTGGGCGTCCCTCCTCCCCCTCCTCCCGATGTGGTTCCAGCGATCGAGCCCGATGTGAGCGGCGCGACGACGATTCGTGATCGCCTGGCGAGACATCGCGCGGATGCGACCTGCGCTGAATGTCATCGGAAGATAGATCCACTTGGGTTCAGTCTCGAGAGCTTTGACCCCATCGGACGCTGGCGCGCCGCTTATCCAAAGGCAAAAAATGCAAAGGCGCCTGCGCCTCAAATTGATGCCTCGGGTGAATTTCCCTCTGGCGAGACCTACCGGGACTTTGCGGGGTTCAGAAAAATTATTTTGGAGACACGCTCGGATCTTTTTGCGCGCCATCTCATCCGCCAGATTCTCACCTACGCTTCCGGCAGGCGCATGGAGTCAGCCGACGACTTTGTGATCGAGGAAATTCTCGCGAATCTAAAAAAGCAGGGTCTTGGGCTCAAGACCCTCATTGTGGAGTGTCTGATGTCCCCGGTTTTCAGGTCGCGGTGAGACGTGGCGTACGCGTCATCGCACTTTCTTGTTTGCCTCACAGAAAATGAATGCTTCGACCGGATGGCAGCGAGGGTTTTGGAGTCTGATGGCGACACAGTTCCAAAATGCGTTCAGTGACAACGCGCTTAAGAATCTCGTCATCCTGATGGTTCTCTCCAAGTCGATGTCTCAGGAGCAAAGGGATACCTGTGTGGCGCTGGCTGGAGCGCTGTTCGCGCTTCCCTTCATCGCGCTTTCCATGCTCGGCGGTTGGCTGGCGGACAGGTTCCCCAAAAACCAGGTGATGCGTCGCATCAAAGCCGCTGAAATTTTCATCATGCTGTTTGCAGCAGCCGCACTGTTTGTTGGAAACCTTCCGATGGAGTTGTTCGCGGTCTTTCTGATGGGCTCCCACAGCGCACTGTTCGGCCCTTCCAAGTACGGCAGCCTGCCGGAGCTGCTGCCTCTCGAAAAACTATCCTGGGGAAACGGAATTCTCGAGCTGCTCACCTTCCTTGGAATCATCTCGGGCACGCTCGCAGGCGGCCTGCTGGCGGGGTGGTTCAAGCAGACGCCTGTCGTGTCCGGACTGCTGCTTTCGATGCTGGCATTCGGCGGCTGGTTCATGAGTCAAAGGATCCCCCCGCTTCCCACGGCGAATCCCAGCTGCCCGTTTCGCATCAATCCGCTGACGGATCTTTGGCGCCAACTCAAAAGCATGAAAAAGGATCGCGACCTTTGGCGCGCAAACCTTGGCAATGCAGGTTTCTTTTTCATCGCTGCACTCGTTCAGATGAACCTTGTGCTGTTCGCCCACGACAACCTGCATCTCGATGAAACGGGGAACGCATCGCTGAACGCCGCGCTCGCGATCGGAATCGGCTTTGGAAGCGTCATCGCAGGTTACGCATCACGCGGCCGGATCGAATACAGACTACTGCCCTGCGGCGCGCTGCTGATGTTTTTGAGTACGCTGCCGATGGGCCTTCAATCCATCCAGACCATGGCATTTGCTTGTGCGTTGGTCGCGCTCGGCTTGGGCGCCGGGCTTTTTATTGTACCGATCACTGCGGTGCTTCAGAGCCGGCCTGCTGCTGAGAACAAGGGGGCGGTGCAGGGAGCGGCAAGTGTGCTCAGCTTCCTTGCAATTCTTGCGGCAACCGGCGTTCAGCGGCTTTTGCGGTTCCAGTTTGAGGCCGGGGAGATTTTCTGGATCTGTGGATCCGTGGCGATTCTTGTGGGGGGCTATGTGACCTACAGCAGACGCCAAGAGTTGTTTGCAGGGTGAAGTCTCTGAAGGCTGGGCCTCCGGGCTCTCTTGAGCTCCTTCGAGCTTTTTTAGATGGTGAGAAAAATAAATTGAATTTTCGGAAAGATTTTTCACCTATTGGCCTGACTTCTGCTTGAAACCAGCGGGGTTCCGGCTACCATGGGAAGCCATGGCCGGCTTCAATCAAACGCAGAACCTTTCGCAACAGCAGGTTTTAGCGCCCCAATTGCAGCAAAGCCTGATGATCCTTCAGGCGCCGGTTCTGGAGCTGAGGAACATCATCCAGCAGGAGATCCAGACCAACCCAACGCTGGAGGAGGAGTCGATGGAGCCGACCATCGAGGATCGCCAGAAAGAGCACGACGAATTCAAGGAGGAGTTCGAGCGCCTGGCAAAGCTCGACGAGGAGTGGCGTGACTACATGGCTCAAAGCACCAGCTACGCCGGTCGCTCCAACGAAGATGACGAGAAGCGGCAGTTCTTTTTTGATTCGCTGGTGAAAGAAGAAACTCTCCAGCAGCACCTCCTTGAGCAGGTTGCCGCCAACGATATCGTCGGGGACGAGGCGCGCGTCGCGGAGCTCATCATCGGCAATATCGACGATGCGGGCTTCTTCCAAGCGTCCATCCAGGAGATCGCCGAAACAAGCGGCTGCTCCGAGCAAACGGTCGAAGATGTTCTTGAGAAGATCCAAACCTTCCATCCCATCGGCGTCGGGGCTCGCGATTTGAGGGACTGCCTGTTGATCCAGCTCCGGCGGCTCGGTAAGGACAATTCTTTGGAGTGGCGAATCGTGGACCGTTTTTTGGATGACCTCGGTAAACGCCGCTTTCCAGAGATCGCCCGCCGTCTTTCCACCGCCGTCGAGCATGTGCAGCGCGCGGCGAACTTCATCGCAACCCTCGATCCCAAGCCGGGACAGATCTTCACGGCTGACCCGAACAATTATGTGCTCCCCGATGTGGCTGTGGAAAAGATCGGCGGCGAATGGCAGGTCGCTCTCAATGGCGACCAGATTCCGCACCTTCGAATTTCCAATGTCTACAAGGATCTCATGTCGCAGGACGGGAGCGGCAGCGAGGTGAAGGATTACATCCGCGACAAAATCCGCAGCGGCAAGTTTTTAATCAAAAGCATTCATCAGCGTCAGCAGACCATCTCGAACATCGCCAATGAGATTGTGTTGCGTCAGCGCGAATTCATGGAAGTCGGCCCCAGCGCACTGCGACCGATGACGATGGTGATGGTTGCCGACGCTGTCGGCGTGCATGAGACCACGGTGAGTCGTGCGATTTCGGGTAAGTACATGTCGACGCCCCACGGTGTATTTGACATGAAATACTTCTTCACGCCGGGCTATCAGATTCTCGATGGAGACGCGCTCTCCAACACGAGTGTCAAGGGCGAGATCGCCGAGTTGGTGAAGGACGAGGATCATCGCGCCCCGATGAGCGACAAGGAGATTGTCGAGAAGCTTGCGCAGCGCGGCATCCCCATTGCGCGCCGCACCGTTGCCAAGTACCGTGCCGAGCTCAACATTTTGCCCAGCAACATGCGGAAGCTTTACTAGCAGCCTGTCGGCGCACAGCGGCGCCCCCCTCTTTGCTCCCCTGCAGTCCGTTTTCAGAATCCGTCAAAGCGCAGGTTTGCAACCGGCTCAACCCCACTCTAGACTTCGCGCGAGCGAGCTCCCATGAACCCAACCGGATATCCATCCTCCCGTGCCCCGAAGTCTCTGGACGGCACCCAAACTCGGCGTTCCATCCTGCGTCTTCACGGCCATCGATCTTCGCTCGGCTCGGCGTTCACACTGGTTGAGCTCATGATCGTCATCACCATCATGATGCTCCTCATGAGCTTCGCGGCCCCGACCATGTCCGGTATTCTCAAGGGGAAGAAAACAGACCAGGCGATCTCCGCGATCTCAGCAGTGTTGGAAAACGCGCGAATGGAGGCCGTGGTGCAGAACACCTACATCTGGGTGGGATTTTTGAACAAAAAATCCAGCGGCACCCCCGCGCCCCCCAGCGGACAGGACGAGGTTTGGATGATGAGTTTCAAGGGTAAAACCGGCGAAAAGCGGCCAAACGGCCAGATCCTTCCCGCTTCTTCTCTGCGCCGTCTCGAGGGCATTAGCATTCTGGATCTGCCATCGCTGCCCGAATTGGTAACCAACAAACTCGTCAAACAAAGCAACGACACCGCCAGACTTGGTGATCTCATCAAGGCGCCGCCAAGCTCGACTGCAATCAGGTGGGCGGGCACCACCGAAACCGGTGCGCTGGAATTCAACCAGCTGATTCTATTCACCCCACGGGGTGAGGCTCTCTTGGAAAACGGAATGAAGGACCGGCTGCCCGATCCCGTGCCGTACGTGAGCATGGGCCTTGGAAAAACCATCGATGGTTCCGTGATCAAAGCAGACAAGGACATGGCTGCAATCCTCGTCGGCGGCTTCAGCGGCCGCGTGAGCGTGGTTCGACCCTGAACCCCAAAAAACCCAAGAATCCAAAGTCAGCGGCCTCTTGCCCGCGGCGCTGCCTTCGAGTGGATTTGCACGGCGGGACCGCCTCTGCGCAACATCACCTTCGGGAGCGCCTCCTTGAGCGCGGCGGGTAAGGTCTGCGCACCAACGCCTCCCAAACGCGTATCCAAGTCCTCCAACCGCCAGATCAGATCCTGCACCTCCTTGCGTGAGTAGGGTCCGCCTGCGGCAACGCAAAAGTGCGTTCGGCAGCTGAAAGGTCGGTCCTCGTAGGCGATGCAGCGGCCCGTTTCTGCCTTTAATAGCGGACAACTCCCGTCCTCCTTCGCGGGCAGCTTGTTCACGCCGTTTTGTTGGAGTGCAGCCGCTGTCACCAGGGCCTCGCCCGCGGTGAGGTATGGCGTCTTGCCGGTGAGCTTGAATTGACAGCACTCAGTGCGCCGCATGCAGTCCCGCTCAACCGGACGCTCGTCCAGTTCGCGATACACGGCCTTCACCGCGTCCATGGCCTCCTGCTGGCTGATGAGTTCTCGACTTGGTTTGCGCATTGGATGGAAAAGAGGATCGCCTGTGAAATTCGCGGGCGCAGCGTTTTAAAGCCACTTTTTGCGGCGGAAATAAACCAACTGGAAAAGCGCGATACCGACCATGAGCGCAATGCAAATCGGATAGCCGTAAGGATGGCGCAACTCGGGCATGTTCCATGGAAGCGCCTGCCCTTGGTTGTCGGGTTGAAAGTTCATGCCCCACACGCCAGCGAGGAATGTGAGCGGAATAAAAATCGAGGAAATCACCGTCAACACCCGCATGATCTCGTTTGTGCGCAGCGCCACTGAAGACAAGTACATCTCCATGTTGCCCGACGCCATGTCCCGATACGATTCGATCAAATCCATGATCTGCACCGTGTGATCATA
>JBILLC010000343.1:0-3575 GCA_044376275.1 Chthoniobacteraceae bacterium
GCTCGTTGAAAACGACACGGTCAATGCTGTCGCCGGGCGCTCGGTATTTCTGGATGGAGGTTTGCGTTTTGTGCGGCTGGATGCGCGCACAGGAAAAAAGCTGGCTGAAACCGTCTTCAACGATCGAGACCCTGAGACAGGCGAAGATTTTCAAAACCGCCACAAGACGCTCCAGATGCCCGTCGGATTGAATGACATTCTTTCCAGCGATGGAAAGCACATGTACCTGCGCTCGCAGAAAATTGCCGCGGATGGAAACCGTGTGGATATCGGTCCGGTGAGCGGAAACTTCACTGAACAGGGTGGCGCGCAGCAGGGTGAAGGGCGCCATCTTTTCGCTCCGATGGGTTTTCTGGACGACTCGTGGTTTCACCGGAGTTATTGGGTGTATGGCAAGAGTTTTGCAGGTGGCCACGGGGGCTATTTTCAAGCGGGAAAATACACTCCTGAAGGCCGCATCTTGGTGCATGACAAGGAGAACGTTTACGGGTTTGCGCGCGAGTCGAAGTATTACAAGTGGACCACCACCATGGAGCACCAACTCTTCTCCGCATCAAAAGAGGCACCGGTTCCGGTGCCGCATAACGCGAGTGAGGAA
Organism: Chthoniobacteraceae bacterium; assembly: GCA_044376275.1. GTDB lineage: Bacteria > Verrucomicrobiota > Verrucomicrobiia > Chthoniobacterales > Chthoniobacteraceae > Chth-196. The sequence goes on from JBILLC010000343.1 coordinate 599, forward strand.
GCCAAGAAGGGTGAAACAGGGGGCACACCGAACGTGAAATTCGATTCGGACAAGCTGGATATCGCGAACACCGCGCTGACAGTCGAAATGTGGGTTCTTCCCGACGGACGCGATGGAACGATTGCGCATCATGGCGGAGGGCGGATGGGCTACAGCATGGCGATGCAGGACGGGCGTCCCGGCTTTTCGGTGCGTTCTTCGTCAACGCCGGTGACCGCCGAGGCGCAGCGGCCGCTGGATCAAGGCTGGCATCACCTCGCCGGCGTTCTCACGGACACCAAAGTCCTGCGGCTGTTTGTCGACGGGCAGCTTGCTGCGGAGACAAAGGTGACGGAGCTCATACCGGGCAAACCAGCCAACGGGCTTGTGCTTGGTTTTACGCCCGGATCGGCCGTGACGAATTTCGGCAAAGGCGCGCCGTACATCGGAATGCTGGATCAATTCGCTGTATTCAAGCGTGCGCTTGGTGAGGAGGAAATCTTCGCCCACGCGCAGACCGGCAACATCAAGCCTGCGAAGGGAGCGATTTTGCTCGCGAGCTTTGACAACGGCAACGCGCGTGATGAATCGGGCAATGGTGCAAACGGCGTCTTGAGCGGCGTGGACACGGGCAAAGGCAAGGTCGCGGCTGCACTTTGGTTTCGCAAGCCGGATGCCTCGGCCAAGGGCGCGTCTGCTCTGGCCGCTTCACAACCGCAGTCTCCTCAAACGCCAAAAGGCAAAGGCAAACCCGACAAGGGGCCCAAAGACTCGTTCGTACAGCACAACTGGGCGCATCCCGTCCCGATATTCCTCCGCGCAATGGCCATGGGCGGCAGCACGGTGTTTGTATCCGGACCGCCGGACATCATTGACGAAGAGTACGCGTTTGAACGCATGTCGCAAAAAGACCCAGCGATTTATGAGCAGCTCAAAGAGCAGGACGAGGCGCTTGATGGTAAGCGTGGCGCCAGCCTCTGGGCGGTTTCCACCAAGGACGGCAAAATGGGCAGTGAGCTCAAGCTCAAGAGCCCGCCCGTTTGGGATGGAATGGCTGTGGCACAGGGCCGGCTCTTCGTCGCGACGGTGGACGGAAAAGTGATTTGCTTCGGCAAGAACTAGGACGGTTCCACCCTCCGTTTTTTTGCCGCAATGATCTTCAACAAGCGTCACCAAGCTGTCTTCCTCATCACACTGGTGACGCTGTTGCAGGGCTTGAACGCCTGCACAGTGCCGGTGTTTCGCTACGGACTTGACCATTGGGTTCCAGACACGTGGACGCTTGAAGTGTCACCCACCACTGCAAACGCCGCTCACGTCGCTCATTTCGCACGTAACCTCGGCACCGCTTCCGGCCTGAATGTGGAAGTCAGCCGTCTCTCAGACGAGACGCTGGGCGCCGCCCGTTTAATGCGGCCCCCGATGGGCGACAATCCGCCAACGGTTCTTTGGAGCGGCACACTCGATGCACCGGCTCTGGGAGCGCTAATGGATTCGCCCATGCGGCAGCAACTCGTCAGCCGCTTGCTTGCTGGCGATTCCTCCGTGTTCGTCCTTGTTGAATCCGAGGATAAAGCAGCGAATACCGAGGCCTTGGGGGTACTCGAAAAAAGAATCCGCTATCTGGAGCAGGTTATTCGACTGCCAGTCATCGATCCCAACGATCCTTCCAGTAAACTCGGCCCTGGTCCCGCGTTGACTCTCAAGTACTCGGTTCTCCGGATCCCCGCCGCATCTGCATCGGAAGCGCCGCTTTTGGCGATGCTCGCCGGTCCGCGATCCGGTTTGGAAGCAAGCAAAGACCCGTGGATCGCGGTTGTGTTTGGGCGTGGAAGGGTACTCGGGGCGTGGGCGGCGCAGGATTTTCGAGATGATGAAATCGAAGAAGTCTGCCTCTTCCTGGCAGGCGCCTGCTCCTGTCAGGTGAAACGTCAGAATCCCGGGTGGGATTTGCTGCTCAAATGCGACTGGACCGACCGCCTCCAAGCAATGGGTCTTCCCCCGGATCCGAACGAATCTCAAACCAACGGCCTTCCATCGAACAATGAAGCGCAGCCTGAAACCGTGACTTTCCGCGGAAAATCGTATTCCGTCGATGCTGACGCAACCCAGGGCGCGGAAGCTCACGGTGGAGCGATGCCGTTTCCAGCGTTTGGACTTTTGCTAATATTTCTGTTCATAGTCGGCGCTGGATGGCGAACATTCAGCACCCCATGAAATTCACCGCTCCCCCTGCATGGCTGTCGCGCCTGTGCTCTTGCATGACGCTCATCGCCGCATTGATTGGATGCGAGAAGCCCGGAAACTCAAAACCAGGGTCTCAGCGGACCACCCTTGTGGTGTATTGCGCCGCTGGATTGAAAAAGCCCGTTGAAGCAGCCGCAAAAGCCTACGAGCAGGAAGCTCAGGTGGCTGTGCAGCTTCAATATGGCGGCACCGGAACCCTGCTCAACCAGATTCGTGTCGCAGGCAAAGGGGACGTCTTCATCGCCGCCGACGATGGCTCGGTTGCTGACGCGCGCAAACTTGCATTGGTGCGGGAGGCACTGCCCCTTGCAGTCCTCACCCCAGTGATAGCGGTGCGCACGGGTAACCCGAAAAAAATCGCCGCTCTTGCAGATTTGCTTCGGGATGACGTCAAGTTTGCGGTGGCCAACCCTGAGAGTGCGAGCATAGGCAAATCGGTGCAGGCGGCCGTCGGCGACGAATGGCCGAGATTCACGGCAAAGGTCGCTGTGATGAAACCCACTGTGACCGAGATTGCAGCGGATCTAACGATTGGCGCGGTCGATGCTGCCATCCTTTGGGATTCGTTGATCGGGCAATTTAAGGATGTTGAAGCCGTGCACACCCGAGAACTAGATGCACGAGCCGAGAACGCTTCCGCCACGATCCTGACCGCCAGTGCACAGCCTGCAGCAGCCCTCGCATTTGCGCGCTACCTTTCTGCGCCGGACAAGGGCGGACAACATTTCAGCGCGGTCGGAACCCGGCCCGC
>JBILLC010000344.1:0-3571 GCA_044376275.1 Chthoniobacteraceae bacterium
ACGCGCGCGTTGCTCGAGAGTATTTGGGATCTGGAGTGGCACACAGTTTTTACGGAGCCGGAAGCGCTGCTGTTAGAAGGAAAACTCATCAAAGAGTTTCGTCCCAGGTACAATGTGTCATTTCGCGACGATAAACGTTTTCTTCTGGTGAAGGTTGATATGCGTGAACAATGGCCGAGGTTTCGGCTCACGCGGATGCGTATCGATGATGGATCCATGTATTTTGGTCCTTTTGTCCATTCTGGTGCCCTGCGCCAGACGATGGCGTTTTTGAGGAAAAAGTTCGGAGTACTGACGTTTGGTCGTGGTTCACCCAGTGAACGAGAGCTCAAAAGTTCGACATATCAAGTGCCGCTTCGCCTTGCTGATTTGAGTACGGAGGAATACCGGCAGCGCGTGGAGCTTGCAGGCAATTTTCTGGACGGAAAATCAAAGGAACATCTCGACGACCTCGAACTCGAAATGCGTGCGGCTGCGGAAAAGCTCGATTTTGAGAGAGCGGCTGAAATTCGGAACATGCTTGATGACCTTCGGAAAACAACTGCGCATACGAGAAAGTTCACGCGCCTTTCTCTTCCGAGCACGGTGAATCCCGAGGATGATATCGCGCTCTTAAGTGACGCACTGCGGTTGCCCCGAATTCCCCGGCATATGGAGTGTTTCGACATCTCCAATATATCTTCCACCTACATTGTGGCTTCGATGGTTTGTTTCAGGGATGGTGTTCCTGACAAGGAGAGTTACCGGAAGTACCGGATCACATCCACAAACGGGCAGAATGATTTTGCCAGCATGGCAGAGGTTGTTCGAAGGCGCTATTCTCGCGTTTTAAAAGAATCAGCCAGACGCGCCAGAGCGCGTGAAAAAGCTGTGAATGAAAACGCGTCTGTCGTTGGCGAAGCAGATGAATCGGGAGTATGGATTGATTTGGAAGCGGGTCAGGAGAACGCACTGGAGGGGGCTCGGCGTGCTGGCGCAAATCTTCCCGACCTCATTATCGTCGACGGCGGCAAGGGCCAGCTTTCATCCGCATGCACGGAGCTGCAGCGCCTTGGTCTTCACGAAATACCAATCATCGGTTTGGCGAAGGAATTCGAGGAGATCTATCGTCCTGGAATTTCCGAACCGCTGGCGCTTCCTCATAGCAACGGGGGGCTGCGTTTGCTTCAGAGGATCCGGGACGAGGCACATCGCTTCGCGAATGAATACCACCAGTTGCTGCTCAAGAGGCGCGTGGCGGAGAGCGTTCTCGACGATTGTCCGGGCGTTTCAAAAACGCGAAAGAAGCTGCTCCTGTCCACGTTTGGGTCTGTCGCAAGATTGCGGCAGGCAACGCAGGAGGAGATTGCTGCTGTTGAGGGCGTCAGCGCGAGGCTCGCGGGCGAGATCCTTGAGTTTTTGCGCAAACGCGATTAGCCGAAGGCGATTGGTCGACCGGTTTACTAGTCGCTGTAGCCCGATGGATGTTTTAGATGCCACGACCAAGCACTGCTGATAATCGCGTCGATGGATTCGAACTGCGGCTTCCAGCCGAGCTCTGCGTGGATGCGGTCCGAGGCTGCGACTAATCGCGCGGGGTCACCCGGTCTGCGCGGCTCCTCAATCACGCGAATCGGGCGGCCTGTTACCCTTTCGCATGCGGCAATGACTTCCCGCACGGAGGTGCCTCCGCCCGTGCCAAGATTGTATTTTGCCGATTCTTTTGAGCCGAGTGCAAGCATGTGCGCCTGTGCAAGGTCGAGTATGTGGATGTAGTCTCGGATGCAGGTGCCATCAGGGGTTGCATAGTCGGTTCCGAAAATAGAGACGCTTTCTTTTTGTCCGAGCGCTACTTTCAGGACGTTGGGGATGAGGTGAGTCTCAATACGATGGTCTTCACCGAAACGTTCGGTTGCACCTGCCGCGTTGAAGTACCGGAGCGCGACGTGCTTGATTCCGTGGATGACGTCGTACCAGCGAAGCATCTGTTCGAAGATAAGCTTGGATTCGCCATACGGATTGATCGGTTTTTGTGGAAGCGTTTCGTCAATCGGAACGCGTTCGGGTGTGCCGAAGGTTGCGCAGGTCGACGAGAAAACGATCTTCTTCACCCCACACGACACCATTGCCTCCAGCAAATGCATGCCCCCAGTGACGTTATTCCGGAAATATTTGGTTGGATTTACCATGGATTCGCCCACCAGCGCATTGGCGGCGAAGTGCATGACAGAGTCAGATTGGGACGACGCTAGGGCATCCTTGAGGCGCTGCGCGTCCAGAAGGTCGCCCTCCTCGAGCCATGCTCGGGGGTCCACTGCGGCCCGGTGACCCTCCGAAAAATTATCAAACACTGTGATTTGATGCCCCGCATTGAGCATCTGTTCCACGCAAATGCTGCCGATGTACCCAGCTCCCCCTGTGACGAAAATTCGCATACGGCGGTATTCTTCCCACGGGGTTGGTTGGAGGGCAAATCCGAAAGCAAGCTCACGTTGCCCAGCGGTTTGGGTGGTAATTATGCCGAAAACAAGGCTCGCGGATGCGGGGGGACTTTGCTAGGAAATCACGGTACATATTATGATCCTGCGCACCATTACCCACACCATCTTGTTGGCATCCTTGGCTTTATCCACAACATCTTGTGCCCTTTTCAAAAAGAAGAAAAAGGGCGATGGCGTTTACTCCAGCGACTCCGATTTCATCCAGGGCACTCCGATGGGCTCCGCGGACGGCGGTGGCTTGGGAACGCCGTTACCAGAGCGTACCGAGGGAGCGAACTTTCGCAGCCCATCCATCATTCGTAATCGATTTGCTCCGGTGCAGTTCGGATACGATAGCTCGGAGGTGAGCGGTGCCGAGCAGGCAAAGGTGCGTACGGTGGCAAACGCGCTTCGCGGTTCGGGCGAGTCGGTGATTGTCGCGGGGTTCACTGATGAGCGTGGCACTCAGGAATACAACCGCCAGCTCGGAGAGAAACGCGCTCAAGCGGTGAGGAGCTCTCTGATTTCAAGCGGATTGTCTGCTGGAAAGATCCAGACGGTCAGCTTTGGCGCGGAAATGCCGGTGGATCCGTCTTCGAATGAGGCGGCATGGGCGAAAAATCGGCGTGCAGAATTTGGCATCTCAAAATAGGTAATCAACTGCCCGCAAGGCGGATACTTTATCACTCTCCCGGAGCGGCGCCGTTCAGCGGTGCCGCTCCTTTTTTTTGGCAGCTCGGTGGGACCGGCAGGCGTGAGTCTGCCGCTGGCATGCTAAAGCCTGAGTGCATCTGGATTTGACCATCCGGATGTTCCTGCACGGGCGCTTTGTATCGCATTGTAGTGGACTGAGGCTCGGGAGTTGGTTTGAGTAACGCCCTCTCAAATCAATCAACTATGTCATTCAGATCCCTCTCACTGTGCTTCCTCGGGCTAAACGTCCTGAGTTTTTTTGGATTCATTCAAGCCCGCGCGCAGGCGCAGGCACCTGCGAGCTTTGAAGTCGGGAGTATCACCTTCAGCCGGCCCGCAGAATGGGCGTGGGTGACGCCCTCTTCATCGATGCGCAAGGCCCAGCTTTCCATTCCCGGCATCAACCCAAGCGCGGCTGC
>JBILLC010000014.1:0-12996 GCA_044376275.1 Chthoniobacteraceae bacterium
TTGCCGCTGCCAGCCCATTGTTCGCAGAGGACTGGCGGTACGTCGCAGACAACACAATCTGCTTGTGCAGCGATTTCATCGACCACCCGCTTCGAACAAACTCCCGGGCGAGCCAGTCTAAAAGCTCGGGGTGCGACGGGCGCAGACCCATCCGGCCGAAATCGCTCGGTGTGGCCACGATGCCCGTTCCGAAATGGCCCTGCCAGATGCGGTTGACCATCACTCGGGCAGTCAACGGGTTCTTCGAATCTGAAATCCAGTTGGCAAGCGCAACGCGCCGGTCTTGTTCCGCGAGGTTTGCAGGCAGTTTCAAATCCCCCAGGACACTCAACACGGCCGGCGACACAGACTCTTTGGGCTGCTCAGGATTTCCGCGGTACAGCAGATGGATTTCATCCGGAGCTCGAAACACACCGGCAAACGCTTTTTGCGCGCCGTTCAGAGCTGCCAACTGGCCGACTAGCGGCTGTTTTTGAGAAATCAGGGCCCGCGCCTGTTTCGCCTCCTCCGGGGTGAGGCCCTCGACGGAAAAGGCCTTGTCGCGTGCGTCCGTCGCCGGCTTGGTCGCGCGATCTGAGGAATCGGCCACCAACCGCCAGTCCTCTCCGCTCTCGCAAATTTCGATCTGATAACCCGTGGCTAGGCGGTCTTGAAACTTTCCTTCGCGGTCGCGTCCCCACACAACGCGGTCGATCGTTTGTACGGTGGGAAATTCGACGACCACGGATCCCTTACCTTTCTCATTGCCCATCCAGCTCCGCGAATTTCCGTACCGCCCGTCGTTGAGGTAATTCAAATCATGCCGGTCTGCGACGATGATCTGCCCGGAGGCGGATACATGCGCACCCGAAAGCGCGAGTGCAACGTTGACCCCATCGGTATTGAAGACCTCCAGCTCGTCGATGCACGGCTCCAGATTGTTTGTTTCCTGAATACTGAACCTTAACCGCCTTGCTTTTACCGGAGCGAATCGGTCGGTGTTGAGCTTTGCGTTGACCGCCGCCCGCTTTGCCCCTGCTTTCGCCAGCGGAACCAAGCCGGCGAGGTTCCGGTCGATCTCAGCAATCTTTCCACTGAGGATCCCCGCCTCTTGTTTCGCAGCCAGCGCTTCAGGCGTGTGCAGCTCTCGATCCTGATACTCCACCCCTGCGAAAAAAGCCTGCATTGCGTAGTAGTCCTTTGCTGAGATCGCATCGAATTTATGGTCGTGGCAACGGGCGCACCCGACACTCAAGCCGAGGAATGTCTGACCAGTGTTAACCACGATCTCATCGATCGCGTCCTGACGTGCGAGGCGTTTGGATGCGTCGTCTTTTCCAATCTGTCCGGGCAGGAGAACAGACGCCGTCACAAGGAATCCAGTCGCCGTATCCTGTCCGGTGGCGTCTCCGGCGATTTGATCGCGGATAAACTGGTCGTATGGGGTGTCATTGTTTAGAGCCCGAATGACGTAGTCGCGGTAATGCCACGCATTCGGCCGCTCGGTATTGACCTCGAAGCCGTGGGTGTCGGCGTAACGCACCACGTCCAGCCAATGTTGCGCCCAGTGTTCGCCGTAATGATGGGATTTCAGAAGGCCATCGACCACCCGTTCATGGGCATCTGGCGCCTGATCTTTGACAAAAGCCTCCACTTCCTCCGGGGAGGGCGGAAGCCCGGTGAGATCAAAAAAGACCCGCCTCAACCAAGCCGGGCGGTCTGTCTCAGGCGAAGGGGAAAGACTCTCTGTCTCCAGCCTGGCGAGGATAAAGCGGTCGATGTCACTCCTTGGCCAATGAAGGTCTTTGGTCGCAGGCGGGGCTGGGTTTGTGACTGGGTGCAGGGACCAGTGCGCCCGTTTGTCTTCGAGCTTGGCCGAGTCGACCCCGTCGGGCCATTGCGCGCCCTCTTGAATCCAGCGGGCGAGGAGCGCCGTCTGTTCTTCGGTGAGTCTTTTACCCTTGGGAGGCATCACAAGCTCCTCCTCTTCGCCCTTCACAAACCTGAGCAGCGGACTCTCCTTCGGCTTGCCCGGAAGGATGTCCGGAGCATGGTCGTCCCCCCCTCTGAGGGCCGCTGCTTTGATATCCAAACGCAAGCCGCCCTTCTGCTTTTCAGGGCCGTGGCAGGAATAGCAACGATCTTCAAAAATCGGGCGGATATCGCGAACAAAGTCGACGGGATTCGCCTGAGCGAAACTTGCGCCCACGCCGCTCAGAAGGATCAAGGAGAGTCTTTCCGCTGTCATTTATGGTGTTTATTCCGGACCCGGAAATGATTTGCCGGAGAAAGCTGCAAACGGCCAAAAAAGTGCTTTGACCAAGAGTCTATCGGTAGGGATTACCGCTTTGAAATAACTCCCGAACCTCTGTGTCACTTAGGGCTCTTCCAAGGAGTAAAAACTCGTCCATACGCCCGCTCAGCTTCCTGTCTTGGTTGTTCCAGTTTCCAATTTGAGCCGCACCAAGCTTTGCAGGGTACGCTATTTCCTGTCGCGTTTCCTTATCAAACTCGCCGTTCAAGTAAAACCGTACCGTCCGCGCATCAGAGTTGTAGACCGCGGCAAGATGTGTCCATCGACCTCGTTCCGGGAGTACGGAAGTGATTGAATCGGGGTACCCATGGTTCTCCGTAGATTCCGCTGCGAGAGTATTGCCCCTCAGTGCCAGGCGCATGGTGTTGTTGCTGGTGATCATCCAATGCACTTGCCCGGGTGATTCCCGATGCCACCCGTCTGTATGATACAACGACTGATATGGATTGCCCAACTGATCGATGCGCACCCATGCCGCAAGGGTGAGCTGCGGCCATTCGCGGTCCTCACCTACACTCACCTTAAGATGATCTCCGGGCTCTGCGAATTCCGGCACACGTGACCCTGGCCACCGTCCCTGCACCATTCGAACTGATCCCGGCAGGGATTCCCATGAGGCGAAATCAAACAGGCCGATCAAATCTGGATCCTTTCTGAGTCCCGCCACGCTTTGCTGGGCTCGCGCGCGTTGGCCGGAAAAAAGACCGGCGGCGAGTCCAGGCATTTCGTCGGGTTGAATAAATGCGGCGGAGCGCAGTTGACTAGACGTCCCGGCGCCGTTGTTCATTGCAAGGGCATCACCTGTGTGGAGGCTTTGTCTGGTCTGGTTACCCATTGCCTGCGCGATGACCTCCCCTTGAAAAACATGAACCTCGGAGGCACCGGACAGATGAACATCCACCCCAAACCTGGTTCCTAGATCAACCGCGCTCCCGTTGGGCGTTAAAACAGTAAATCCTCTCGCTTCCGGAGGCACATCAGCAGCCACTTTGCCGCGCAATACCCGCAGACGCTCGGCCGACTCAAAGCGGACTTCAGCAGGTGCCTCAACGACAATGCGAGCGCCCTTTGCCGTCAAGAACTCGATTGCACCACCATCAAACCGCAAGGCGTCCCCTCTCAAGGCAGCCCCCTGCGAAAGACCTGCTCCCGCGCTACTGGTGACCGTCGCGAAAGGTGCACGGGCACGCTGCAACCCCAGAGCCACGATTCCGGCTGTCATGATGCCGGCTGCCAGGGCCAACCAGAAATTCTTCCGAACCTTCATGGCCCGCGGTGAGAAATCAGGGATGGATTCAAAGTTTGGCGTGGGCTCAAAAGCGGATCGCGCCGAAAGGGCACCGTCCACATTCAAGTACTCCAAAAAAAACATCCGAAACTCACGATCGTCTCGCAACGCGCGTTCCAGCTTGGAGATCGTTTCGGGGTCCGCCACTCCGTCGCTGTATTTCTGGATCCATTCGGTACGAGGGTCGTCTTTCATGATTCAATTCCCCGGGCGATTTCGCGCTGCGCGCACTCTGTGAGTAGAATGCGAATGCGGTGAAGTTTTTTGTACAAAGCCATCGCGGTGAGTCCAATCTTGAGCGCCAAGTCGTCGATTCGGACCGCCGGCGCGTAAGCTGAGGCTACAAGTGCCTGCTGTTCCTCGGAAAGCTTGTGCAAACAGTTCTCAAGCGCCTCGCGCTGGATATCGAACCGTTCAGCATGCTGCTCAGCATCGGTTGCTAGTAAATCCGTTGTGTCCAAACCAAAAACGTGCCTGTCACGCATTCTGTCCCTCTGCCAGGATAAGACCTTGTACTTTGCCACGCCAAACGCCCAGCGGCGAAAATCCTCGCTCGTCTCGTACTCTGTAAACTTTTCCCAGAGAACGATCGCGACTTCCTGCATCACATCATTGGAATCTGCGAGCGTAGGAACCAAAGCCCGTACGAAGGAGCGCACAGCCGGTTCGCTCGCGACAAAAAGCCGGAGGAACTGCTGGTGACGCATGTCGGGTGCAGAGCTCATCTTTCTGATATTCCGTTACCCCCAACCGTTTGCCGAAATAGTTTTTCCGTCTGGCACAGGCAATGACTTGAAGCATTCAGCAAATCTTTAAAAATTCACCCTCTGCCAAGAAAAGCAGAGAAAAAAGTGCCTGTCCCTTTCGAGGCCTCGCGTGCAATTCAGAAGGCGATTCACTCGAGGCCGCAAAGAGCGCTAAGACCAGAAGATGCTGAATACAACCCCTGTCCCTCACACTCCTACTTTTAGCGGGAGTGATGTTGATTGTGTAGTTGTCACCCAAGTCCGACGTGTTGCAGCGCTTCAGCCGGCGGCCCTGGGAAGCTGGCGGAGGGCACGTTGCCAATGTAGCCGATGGCTTTCATTCCTTCGGGTGTGGTGCACCATGCGCCAAACGCGAGATCGCGAAAGCGTTTAAAAAAGGACGCCGCCCTCGCATCGATCGACCTGGCTTTCCCTGCATCAGCGAAGGTCTCGCAAATGGCGGTCTGCTGTGCGGCGTTTAAGTCGGAGAAATTTGTCTGGTGGCGCCGCTGCGCTTCTTCCTCGATCCAGCGCAGACCATCGAGCAGCAGCGGTCTATCCTTGGTTTGATCGGGGTAAGGAGCGCTGATCCATTCATCGATAAAGTCGGGGACACCCACGGCAGAAGCGCTGGGCGAGGTATCGTCCGCGGGCACGATGACATCGCACAGGGCTCGCGTCGTGCGACGCTGGGTGTCACTAAGCGTGAGCGGCCACACATCGCCGGGCTTGTAGGCCTTCACCATGCTCGGATCAGGTCCGTAGCTTTTGGCGGTGACGGCTGCGGTATGGTCATCGGCGGCAACCAATGCGGCATCGCGTGTGGCGATGGCGGCGGCGGCACTGAGCATCCACTGGACGGCGACGCGGCGGTCGATGCGGGAATGGCTTTCAGAGTCGAACATGCTCACAGGTTTCCTTTTTTGAGTTCATCCATGAGGCGGTCGGCCATGCGCCATGCGAGGGCCATGATGGTCAGCGTGGGGTTCTTGTCCGCTGTACTCGCGAATGTTGCACCATCTGCGATGAAGAGATTCTTCACGTCCCACGCCTGACTCCACTGATTCGTTACCGACGACGCGGCATCCGAGCCCATGCTCGCGCCTCCGACTTCATGAATCACCGAGCCGCCGGGTTTCATGGACTTGAGCGCTTCGGCTTCGGAGAAGGGCTTCAACTTGCCACCCATCGCTTCCAGCAGCTCGCGTATGTGTTTTTGCTGATGGCGCACTTGGTTGAGTTCAAAGTCTGTCCACTTCCAGTGAAAGCGGAGCACTGGGATGCCCCAGCGGTCTTTGATGTTTGGATCAAGTTCACAGAAGGAGCCGTCGTTTGGCAGCATCGTGCCCTGCGCGCCGAAGCCCAATTGGCAGCCGTGAAAGCGCCGCGCATCTTCCTTGAGCCGGGCACCGAAGAGCGTCGTGCTGCTGCCCGAGCGGCTGTCGATGCCGTTGAATGTTGTGAGCGAAGGCATCTGCCGGCCGCTGGTGAACTCCAGATGATAGCCACCCGGGAAGCCGAGCTCACCGTTACGATTCTGAGCGTGGGCGGTCCACGGCACATACGCATGCGGACCGCCCGCTCCGTCTTCATTGTGGATGGGCATCCCTTCAAACGCCGGGATATGCGCACCGAGGCTGCTGCTAACGGAGTCGGTGATACCTTTGCCAAGCTTGCCGCTTGAGTTAGAGAGTCCCTGCGGGAAGAGATTCGATTTGGAGTTCAGCAACAGGCGCACGGATTCCATGGAACTTGCCGCCAGCACCACCACGCGGCCTCTGGCGTGGCTTTCACGGCCTGTGACTTTGTCGATGAAAATGATGCCCGTCGCCTTGCCCTCTTTATCAATCGTAACCTCGCGCGCCATTGCATTCGGCAAGATGTCCAGATTCCCCGTGGCCAGCGCGGGCCGCAAATGCACGGTTTGCGAATCGTAGTTTGCGCCAATCGCACAGCCGCGATGGCAATCTGTCGCCCAAAAGCACGGTGAGCGCGTGCGCATGCTTTCGGCGAGCAAACGCTGGGCTTTGGCATTTCCCGGATGCAGCTTTGCGGGCAAGGTCTCGGCATCTTGAGGACGCGTGAGCACAGCTCGATGAATCGATGTGACATGCGCGCCCACCTTCCTGCCATGCTTCTGTGCATAAAGTTCGCCGACACGAAACTTTGGCGCAGGCAGCAGCACGCCGGGCGACGAGTCGGGGGAGTTCACCAGCCCCTCATTCGTGCCGAACACACCGATGAGCATCTCAACTCTATCGTAATAAGGCGCTACATCTTCATACTGGATCGGCCAGTCCACACCAGCACCCCAGCGCGAGTGCGGCTTGAAATCATACGGTCCGTTGCGCAGTGAGATCCGCCCCCAGTGATTGGTGCGCCCGCCCATCATGCGCTGCCGCCACCAGCGGAACTGATTCTCCGGCTCCTTGCCCGCCTGGGTGTAGGGCTCGCCGGGAATCTCCCAGCCGCTGTGGACCGAGCAATCGTGAAAGCCGTATTGCTTGTCCGGCGTTGCGACACCGCGCAGCGGGGCTTGGTTCGGGAGCTGGAACATGGCGACCTCGGACTGCACATCAAATGAACGCCCGGCTTCGAGCACGAGCACCTTCACTCCTTCCATCGTAAGCGTGTAAGCCGTCTGGCCGCCGCCGGCACCGGAGCCGACGATGATGACATCATAGCACGCTTGGAGTTTATCTGCGCTGATGAGGGGCATGGTTCCGGAGGAGGTGCCTTGGTTTATTTGGACTGATTGATTGCGCCCGAAAGCGCCGCGAAGCTCTTCCTCGCGGCGACCACAGGGTCGTAGTCCGGCTTGTTGAAAATTTGTCCGCTGACCTCGACGCAAACCGGTCCGGTATATCCATGCGCTTTGAGTAGCGTGAAGTATTTCACGTAATCGGTGCGCCCCTCGCCAGGCAGCAGGAATTGGAAATGAGAGGCATCGCCCGCACTGTCTTTGGCATGGATGAATCGGGTGCGGGGCAGCAGCAGTTTCATGCTTTCCTCCATACCGATACCTTGCAGTTCAAAGTGGCTGAAATCATACGCCACGGCCAGCGCGGTCGATTTGACCTGGTCCAACAACCAGAGCAGCCGTTCCGGGGAGTTCACTGCGCTGGCCACGTGGGCCTTCAAGGCGATGATCGTCTTGGCCTGCTCTGCAGCCTCCGCCCACGCGTGCAATTTCTCCGCCATCCCGTGTTTCTGATCGTCCCACAGCGCGGGCTTTCCACCGAGCACCGTTTCGAGGATTGGGGGAGCGGCGGGAGCGATTTCGCGCGCGAGAGAACCGGCTTCAGCGATGGACTGCAATGCCGAATCGTGTGCGTTTTTGTCGGCGGTAAGCGAAAGATTTAGCATCAAGCACGGCAATGCGAGTTTCAGTTCACGCAGCTGTGATGCCGCCGCCTTTCGGGTTGCGGGTGTGAAGGCTTTCGGTTCGGTGGCGTAGCCAGCATTGAGCGCGAGCTCCACGTGCGTATAGCCAATGTCCGCGCAAGTCCGCAGCGCCACATCCAGCGGCAGCGACTTCATGCCGTACAGGCTGAAGCCGAGGCTCGGTGTGTTCGCCACAGCACTGCGAGAAAGCGAAGGCAACGCCAGCGCACCTGTGAAGACTTGAAGAAACTGACGGCGTGTGTGCATGGCAGATGGTGTGGTGAAATGTGGGGTTACCTCGCGAGGGAATCTTCAATCATTTTGATCCATGGGCCGACAAAGTGACCGCTGTCGTGATAAGTGCGGCCACTGACCATGTGCCGGTCAACCACGCAAGGCTCGTTCACATAGATGCCGCCGCAAACTTCGAGGTCGAACTTGCACTTCGCCACCGTCGCCATGCGCAGCCCGTTGACAATGCCTGCGCGTGCGGGAATTTCCACACCGTGGCACACGCTCGCCATGGGTTTTTTGTTCTCCCAAAACCAGCGTGTGACGCGCAGCAGATCTTCGTCCTCGCGGATGTATTCCGGCGCGCGCCCGCCGCTAAAGAAGATGGCCGCGTAGTCCTCGGGCTTGATGTCTTTGAACGCGATATCCGCATCAATTGTATAGCCCTCCCATTCCTTGGTGATAGTCCATCCGGGTTTGTTTTCGTGGAGCACCATCTGGTATTTGCGTTTCTCCGGCGCAGCCACCACGGGTTGAAAGCCGCCCTCGATGAGGCGGTAGTACGGATAGAGCGTATCCACGGTTTCCGTGGCATCGCCGACGATGATGAGGACTTTTGGTTGTTTCATGAGTGGGATTGGAGATTGCGATGAAGGTTAAGGCTGAACCGGGCTGAGGCATGCCTTCGCCCAGCCAAGGGGCGGGCGGCGGTGCTGAATTGGCGGCGATTCATCTCCACCACTATGCTCGAGACAGCCCTGACGACAATGCGTGTATGGGGCATGGTTCCTCAGGTTTTTCGTCACGCTTACTTTCCCAGACCACTCGCAACCCCCTTTGCATCCCCATTACCGTCCTTCTTAGCCCAAGGTACCCCGGCAAAGCGCGAAGTTAAACGCGCACTTTTAGCCTGGAGGCAGATTTGGTCACCGGTCCCAACCCGCAAACGGAGCGTCCTTTTATCCGGAGAGTGCGAAATTTTGTCAGCGCCGTCCAAGCCTCAGGATGCCCGATTGCGGCAGAGGCCTCGGAGTATTCTGAATCTCTTAAGCGCTCTGGATTTCGTGAATCAACTTGGTCCCGATGCCGATCTGTCTATCGAGAGGAATTCCAGCGCACGTCAGAAGCGTGCCGAGCAAGTCCCCCTGATTTCCACTGATTCCCGGAATGAAGCGGCCTGTTTGAATCGAGCCGCCGCCACGGCCCGCGATGATAAAGGGTAGATTCTCGCGGGAATGCTTGTTCCCGTCCTCGAGGCCCGAACCCCAAAGCATGATGCAGTTGTCCAACAGCGTTCCCTCGCCCTCGGTCAGGCTCTGCATGCGTTGGATCATGTAGGCGAATTGCGATACATTGAACTCCGTGATCTTCGCAACCTTCTCCACTTTATCGGCCTGATTGTTGTGATGCGTCACCGAATGATGTTGGTCGGTGAATCCGAGTTCCGGATACGACACGCCATTGGGTGTTGAGCCGATGTAGGTGCTCACGCGGGTGGTGTCGGTTTGGAACGCGAGCACGGTGAGATCACACATGATTTTCATGTACTCACTCCGCCGGTCACCCTCCGGAATCTTTATTTCAATCGGTGGCGAATCCGACTGGTTGCGCTTGGCCACGCTCACACCAGCCGCCTCGAGCGCGGCTTCTTGTTGACGGAGTTCGACTGCGGCGATCCTGCGTTCCACGGAGCGCACGCTGTCGAGGTATTCATCCAGTTTGCGTTGGTCGGTCAATCCCAGGTTGCGCCGCAAATCCTTCGCGCCTCCGAGCACCAAATCCAGCATGCTGCGGTCGAGCTTGTCCGTCTTGATGGATGCCCGCGAATGGACCGCCTGCTGTCCGTCCTGCTTGTCCTTGAAAAGCCGGTTGAACACGTTCCGCGGATTGGTCTCTGCTGGCACGGGCTGTGTAGGCGAGCGAAAGCTGCAATGCGAATAATAGGCCTCGTTCAGACCCTCTTGATTCTCTTTGTGAGTCTGCGGCATTGTCGCTAGCTCGAGCGATGGAAGCTCCGTGAGGCCGCCGACGTAATTTGCGGCGATTTGATCCGCGGAAATTGCGATGTTTACGATTCTGCGCCGGGAAGCATCGGGTAAAGTCGCCGTGAGCCATGTGGACAACTCCAGGGCATGCGGCGCGCCGTTGAGAGGCGAGATTGGTACGCCTGAAATGCCCTTGAACATGAGGCAGTGATGCAGGACGGCTCGCAAGGATTCGAGCGCAGGCGGCGGCTCCGAAAGAAAGGAGTCAGGACTCTTGGGCCAGAACTGGTCCATGATCACGCCGTGAGGCATGTACATGAATCCGAGTCTGACGGGGGGCTTGAAGCTCTTGCCCTTGGGTTGCTCGGCCCAGCCCATGCTCTCAAGCAGGGGCAACGCCATCGAAGCGCCAAGCCCTTTGAGACAGGTCCTACGGTCAATCAGCCAGTTTTTTTTCATTTGGATGCTCCCTCTGAGTCTCGGACGCGCCGGTGCGTAAACGGATAGCTTGTGACAACCTGTGTGATCAGCGTCTGCATGCGGTAACCGTCTTTGGCAATTTGATCGGTCAATCCGTCTAACACGATATCGTCGTACCCTTCAAGCTGTCTGCACAGCGCGTAAGCAAGAAGCTTCTCCGCAAGATTGCGGCTCAAATCATCCACGCGCTCGGCAAGGATCGTCTTGAGTTCGTTCGGAGAGGAGAACTTCTTGCGTCCTGGCAGTTCGCCTGTGGCATCAATGGCCGTGCCGTTCTCATCCGAATCGCGCCAGCGCCCGATCGCATCGAAGTTCTCAAGTCCGAATCCGATTGGATCCAGAATTTTATGGCAGTTCGCACAGACGGTGTTTGTGCGGTGCAATTCGGTGCGCTGGCGAAGGCTGAGATTCGCGATTTTCCTTTTGTCCTGTTTTTCGAGGGACGGAACATTCGGTGGTGCGGGCGGCACGTGTTGACCCAAAATTTGTTCCAGGACCCAGACCCCCCGATTCACAGGGCTTGTCCTGTCTGGAAAAGATGTGGTTGCCAAAACACCCGGCATGCCAAGGACGCCGCCGCGGTTTGGATTTGAGAGCGCGACCCGCCGCATCTCGGGGCCGGCGACTTCCGCATCGAGACCGTACAATGCTGCGAGCGTGTCGTTGAGGAAGGTGAAGTCGCAATCAACGAAGTTCAGGATGCTGCGGTTGTTGCGCACAATTTCGTCAAAGAGCAGCCTTGCCTCATCGTACATTGCGGATCGCATCGACTGTGACATTTGCGGAAATTTCGCCGCGTCAAAGGTCTTGCCGGCGAGTTTATCGAGCCCTAGCCATTGCGCGCCAAATCCGTCAAACAGGGCACGCGAGCGGTGATCTGAAAGCAGCCTTTTCACCTGGGCGCTGAGGATTTCAGGTTTGTTGAGTGTCCCGGAGTCTGCGAGCGCAGCCAGTTCGGGGTCTGGCATCGTGGCCCAGATCAGATACGAAAGCCTCGAGGCGAGCTGGTAATCGTCGACGGGCATGATGTCTTTGCCCGGCTCGGGTCCGACCGCGGGGGTGATGAAGAGAAATTGGGGGGAAACCAGAGCGGCCTTGAGCACCATCCGGAGAGCGCTGAAATAGGAGCGCTGATCTGCCATCGCCAAGTCGAACACATCCATAAGCACGTCCAGTTCCGGTTCCGTCGCGGGTCGACGGTATGCTTTCCTTGCGAAAGATCGTGCGGCGGTTCGTGCTGCATCGCGGGGGTTGGTGCCGGCAGCTGGGGCGGGGCCGAGCAGCTGTTGTTGCAGCGCGTTCGGCGGCTTGTCTTCAGCGGCAAACGCGCGGTTGAGCACCTCGTTGGTGATCCCCAGATACTGCTCCATCAGAAGCGGCGAGAGCGAGTTGAGGTATCCCGCGCCGAGCACTTCTTCGGGGAGGCCGCGGGCGACTTCCGGACTCACCCCCAGCAAATCGTGTAAGGTATTTGCATATTCCATCCGGTTGAGGCGACGGATGACAAAGGTGCCGGGATCCTTGGAGCTTAGATATTTGATGTTCGACACCCAATCGATGAACGTCTGCGTCTCTTCCTCGCTAGGATGTTTTTTAGCGTCATCGGGGGGCATGTCGTGCTCTTTGAGGGTTGCCACTGATTGCTTCCATTGCCGGCGGAAGGCCGCCCCCCCTGGGTTTTTGAGCGCGGTGCGAAATGTCATTCCGCCTTTTTGTTTCTTATCGCCATGGCATTCCGCGCAGTAGGTGGAAATAAAGGGAACAATTTTTTGTTGAAACGTCTTTTTTGCATGCGCCTGGGCGGCGATGAAATCGGAGTCAGCTTCTGAATCGGCAGTCCCTGCAATGTTGGCGGCGCACACCGGCTGGCCGCACAGCATCAGCCAAAAGGAAAGCACAGACAGAAGATGGATTCCCATCCTCGCTTGCAGCCGTTGAAGACGGGCATCAGAGGGGTTTGCCTGAGCAAAATTGGGTATCATCGACATCACCACCTTGACTACCCGTTTGGTGGCGAAATCGCAGCGTTTTTCTGCGTTCAGCTTTCAGCTCCGCACTCAAGGTGCGGCGATGCTGACGCGGATCTCCTCGGAGGTTTGTGAGCCGTAGGGATTCGTGGCGATCACCTTGTACAACCCACCTGCCTGGACTCCTTTTGTTTTCAACTCCAGCGTTGGCGACTGGGTTCGCTTCAATAATTGACCGTTCTTGTACCACGTGTAGCTGACGGGTCCCGGACCAGACACCTGAGCGGCGAGCCTCAGCACGTCGCCTGCTTTGAGTCCGACGGGCTCGACGGGTTGTTGCGTGAACACGGGTAATCCTGGCAATTGCACGAGTGCCTCGCGGGAAACAGCGGCGCCAACCGCGCTGGTGGCCTCAAGCGTGTACGCACCAGAGTCAGCCACTTGCAGTCCTTTGATGGTGAGCTCGGCTGTCCTTGATCCACTGACGGTTCGTGAAGCCGAGGCTTGATCAAAGACAGTGACGCCATTGAGTTTCCACTCATATTTTGTGGCGCCAATCACAGTCGCCGACAGCCTCAACTCGTTGACGCCTTTGGACACGTTGACAGACTGGGGATGCACG
>JBILLC010000345.1:0-3563 GCA_044376275.1 Chthoniobacteraceae bacterium
AGCACGCTTGCGCAGAAGCTTTCCACAACGGATTTCTTAATGAACGTTATCCCGAAAACTTATGCTGACGCACTGGTCTCGGGTGAAATCCTGCAAGTGCTCCTCGTTGCGATTCTTACCGGAATCGCGCTTTCAATGATGGGGGACGAGGGGGAGGGGATTGTGAAGCTTGTGAAAGATGCGTGCTCCCTGTTTATGCGCACCATCGGCATGTTGATGCGGCTTGCTCCGATCGCTGCATTCGGAGCGATGGGATTTACAATTGGAAAATTTGGGGTGGCAAGTGTCATGAAACTCTTCGGTCTGCTGCTTTGCGTTTATCTCACATGCGCCGGCTTTGTTTTCGTGGTGTTGGGATTGGTGATGCGAATGCACGGGCTGTCCCTTTGGAAGTTTTTGCGCTACATCCGCGAGGAGATTCTGCTGGTGCTTGGAACATCATCCTCGGAGTCGGCGCTTCCACGAATGCTGCTAAAGATGGAACGGATGGGTTGCGACCGATCTCTGGTGGGCTTGGTGCTTCCGACCGGCTACTCATTCAATCTCGATGGCACATCCATCTACCTTACAATGGCTGCTGTGTTTGTGGCTCAAGCAACCGACACGCCCCTGAGTTTTGCCCAGCAGCTTGGTCTTCTGGGTGTGTTGTTGCTGACTTCGAAGGGCGCTGCTGCTGTGACTGGTGGGGGATTCGTTACGTTGTCCGCCACCCTATCATCGCTTGGTACTGTTCCAGTCTCGGGCTTGACTCTGCTGCTCGGTGTTGATCGGTTCATGTCCGAAGCGCGCGCAATTACAAATCTGATCGGCAATGGGGTGGCGGTAGTGGTGGTCGCCAGCTGGGAAAAAGTATTGGACAGGGAACGGGCAAAGAGAGTGCTCGATGATCCAAAGC
Source organism: Chthoniobacteraceae bacterium (assembly GCA_044376275.1). Taxonomy (GTDB): domain Bacteria; phylum Verrucomicrobiota; class Verrucomicrobiia; order Chthoniobacterales; family Chthoniobacteraceae; genus Chth-196. The sequence continues at coordinate 896 of JBILLC010000345.1, forward strand.
TGCATGAGTTTGGGGAGTAGGGAGCGACACATCCAGGTTTCTGCTGGGTGCGGGTCGTGAGTCATTAGTGGAAGGTTTTTTGTGGTTGTGGCACAGGCAAATTCTCATCCGCCGATGCGTATAGTCTTCCCCTCGACCCATTGGCTCGTGACCTGTGTTGCGATGGGTTGTTTTGGTATACCTCTCACGCCGTTGTGGATCATTGATACCACCAAGTCCACTGCGGCCTCCCCGACCAGGTCATTTCTTTGATCCATTCCTGCCCAGTGAGATCGTTGTGCGCGCCATTCGTATTGGATGAGGCCGATGTCCTTTGGGATATTGTATCCGCACTTGGTGAGCCAATCCTCCACTTCGTGGTAAAGAGTGAACAACACATCGGGCCTCGATCGATTGAGCCATGATTGAAAGCACTGGAGGTTTTTCCTGGCCTGCGCGATTTGAGTAAACGGCTGAATTCTTGCACCGCGCGGTCGGAAGTTTTGTTGGCCGATTAGGAAACCTGCGGTGAACCGTCCGTCGATAAGCGTGTCAATGACGGGATCGAGGACAAGTCCAGGTCGGCGGTACCCGATGGACCACGCCATTTCGTAGGCCCGGAGGGCAAGGCTGTACTGGTCCGCACCTGCGAATGAGAGTTCCGGGTTTCTTGTACGCACTCCAGTAACAACTGCGGGAAATTCCTCCCAGATGCATGCCATTCTGTTGGGGAGTTGGTTGGTTTGAAGAAGGCCGATTACTAAAGCGCCCCGAATGCCCCGAGCGCGGAGGATCCCAGCCAGCCGTTCGCCGCTGATTTTTGGGTCATGCAGCCAGAATTCATCCAAAGCGTAGCCCAGCAGTTCTGCGCGCCGTCGGGCTCCTGCGATGTAAACGGGGAGGGTCGGATGGGTCTGGAAAGCGTGTTTGTCCTCGTTGGCGTTAAGGAGAGCGAGGGTTGCATTAAAGCGTGCGGAGCCCGTGCGACGCATTTCTGCCATCAGGCAGCCGATTGCCGCGTTTCGAGTGTATCCAAGTGCGGCCGCACAGCGCTCGACCGCAGCGCGCGTTTTTTGCGATACCCTGGCGCTTCCGCGCAGGGCGAGGCTTACGGTGTTTTTTGAGACGCCGGCTGCTGCGGCGATGTGGGCCATCGAAGGGCGCGGATTCACTGTGATATTACTGTCATACAAGTCTTCAATGTGCAAGGTTGATAGGTTTCGTTAATGGTCACGCTGTTGCCTGCATGGGTGTGTTTATGCAGGCGTTGTCCGTGCTCCATCTCCAATTCCGTAATGCATATGAGTTATTTTCCTGAAATTCCTGTGGTTCGCTTCGAAGGTCCTGGCATGTGATGCGCAATGGATTGTCTGATCCGTTTGGCTTACCGACGGCGCTCATGCCATGGGACGACGGCTCTGATTCGCTTCAAAATGCGCTCAATCGTGTGCCCGTGTTTTTTGAATTTTTGGAAAAAACAACCATTCCATTCTATTGCTTTCACGATCGGGATATCTCGCCCGAGGGTGCAACCCTGCTGGAGACTCACAAAAATCTGGAGAAGGTTGTGGAAGCTTTTGAGGCGCACCAGAAGAGCACGGGCAAGAAGTTGCTATGGGGCACAGCTTGTTTGTTTGCGCATCCCCGCTACGCGCAAGGGGCGGGAACATCGCCGTCTGCCGACGTGTTTGCGTATGCGGCCTCGCAGGTTAAGCATGCGTTGGAGGCCACTCATCGCTTGGGCGGGGCAGGTTATGTTTTCTGGGGTGGGCGCGAAGGGTATGCGACACTGCTAAACACGAACATGAAGCGTGAACTGGATCACCTGGCTGCACTGCTGCACCTGAGCGTGGATCATGCCAAAAAGATAGGATTCAAAGGGCAGTTTTACATCGAGCCAAAGCCCCGTGAACCGTCAACCCACCAATACGATTCTGATGCTGCAGCATGTCTTAACTTCCTGCGCGAGTATGGTTTGATGGATTATTTCAAACTGAATTTGGAGACTAATCACGCAACGCTCGCCGGTCACACCATGGAGCACGAGATGGAAGTCGCAATAGCCGCCAATGCGCTTGGTTCAGTGGATGCAAACCGCGGCGACACCTTGCTGGGATGGGATACGGACCAGTTCCCAAGCGATCTTTATTTGACCACCAATATCATGCTTCGAATCCTGCGGATGGGTGGTTTCACCACGGGCGGACTCAATTTTGATGCGAAGCGACGCAGGGAATCCCATGAACCGTCCGACTTGTTCCATGCGCACGTGGGTGGCATGGACGCATTCGCGTTTGGCTTGAAAGCAGCCAATCGAATCCTCCAAAGCGGGAAGATTGGAAAGTTCGTGTCGGATCGGTATTCGAGTTTCGACTCGGGCATTGGCGCCAAAATCGAGGCGCGCTCAGTTTCTCTCGACGAACTGGATTCGTATGCGATTGGGATCAAGCCGCCAGTGCTTTCAAGCGGTCGGCAAGAGATGCTAGAAAATCTTTTTAACGCTCAGATTTTTGGCTAGCGGATCACTTTCAACAACGGCACTGGGAGATGAGACAGCGCTTTGGTGCAAGCGCACCATCGGGTGGCACCCTGTCAGCGTGAATTAGTTGCAGGGCCATGATTTATTGAGGGGTTTGGTGCATTCGGAATTTATTGCGGGATGTTTTGCGTCGCGCCTGGGGGAGTATTG